>PFAP01000046.1:2431-12823 GCA_002773615.1 Candidatus Falkowbacteria bacterium CG10_big_fil_rev_8_21_14_0_10_39_11 | reverse complement strand
AATTGATTCATATTGCCTAAAATATAATAAATAATGGTTTATTTATTATATTTTAGCCTCCCAAAGTGTAAACCCCTTTGCTGCAATGTTAACAAATATAGTTGGGGAATTGTTTATTTACATAATTGCTATTGGCTGATACAATGATTATGTCGTTAACTGCTAAGTTTGACAAAAAATACAGAAAAAATAAAAAATATGCAAACAAAAACAACTACTAAAACCGTCGTTGATGATAAAGAAAACTTGGGTAAAGGTGACCAGGAGAATGATTTTGAATTGGATACAGGATCAGATACAATTGAAGAAGAAACAATCGAGGATGGTGATGAAGAAATTAGTCCAAAGGCAAGTAAAGAGACTGGTCGTTCAACCAAGGATGATATTTTGTCAGTATTGCCAAAAGTAGAAGATGTGGCTGCGCCGGAAGGGGTGGCTGGAATTAAGGAAGAAAGTCCAGAAGTTTTGGAGCAGGAAAAAGTAGCAATTGAAAAAGAACAGGAAAAGGTTCGAAAAGAAATGGAAGCGCTCAAAGAAGAGTCGGGAACAGTATCATCTTCTTCTGCGGCAGCGACAGATGATGCGCAGAAAAGTAAAAATCCGGTCGTGGTTGAAATTGAAGGTGTGATGGAAGATGGTTTAGATGAGTATTTTTTCAAATTGACACCAGACGAGAGAAAGGAATTTAAACGAGTGGGTGAAGAAACAGCGATCACGGTCATGGGGTTGCTTACTCAAGCCAAAGTACATGTGGTCAAAATTTTGGCGGCTATCACTAATTGGCTCAAGATGCTGCCGGGAGTGAATAAGTATTTTTTGGAACAAGAAAGTAAGATTAAGACCGATACTTTATTAAAAATGAAAGAGGAGGGCATGTTTGATGAGAAAGTTGATCAAACGGATGAAAACAAAATGAGTTAACTATGTTTATCAAGAAGATAGGGATCGATCTTGGAACAACCTATACCCTCGTGCATTTGCCGAAAAAAGGTATTGTTATCAATGAGCCATCAGTGGTGGCGGTTTCGGTTACCGACAAAAAAATATTAGCGGTGGGGGATGAAGCCAAAGAAATGATCGGGCGTACGCCTGAGTCAATTGTTGCTTCACGGCCGCTCAAAGACGGTGTGATTGCTGACTATAAAGCAACGGAGGCTATGCTTCGTTATTTTATTAACAAAGCTTTGGGTGGTATAAAACTTTTTCGTCCAGAGGTAATGGTAGCAGTGCCGGCCGGAATTACTTCGACTGAACGACGTGCAGTTATTGACGCGACTATTGCAGCCGGAGCGCGGGCAGCTTATATTATCAAAGAACCGATTGCGGCGGCTATCGGAGCCAATATTCCGATTGGGACGGCCAGTGGTCACATGATTATTGATATTGGCGGTGGTACCAGTGAGATCGCGGTGATTTCTCTCGGTGGTATTGTGGCGGCCAAGTCAGTACGAATTGGCGGCAACCGATTTGATAGTGCGATTTCTGAATTTATTCGCCGAAAATATGGTTTGGCGGTGGGTGAGAGAACCGCGGAGAATATTAAAATAGAAATTGGTAGTGCTTTGTACGCCGAAGATCCGGATATGATGGATATACGCGGTCGAGATATGATCAGTGGTCTGCCAAAGACGGTCAATATTACGTCCAATGACGTGACAGAGGCGCTCCAAAAAGATTTGGAGGGAATTATTCAGGCGGTGAAAGAAGTTTTGAATCAAACACCGCCGGAGCTTTCAGCTGATGTTATCGACAAAGGAATTATCATGTCCGGTGGTGGTAGTTTGCTTCGCAATATTGATCAGTTAATCTCCCGCGCCATCGGCGTGCCAGTTTACGTGGCTGACGATTCACTTCTTTGTGTAGCGAAGGGGACGGGTATTGCATTGGATAATTTGGAAACTTATAAACGGTCAATTTTGGCGACAAGGTAGGCAGCTATGCTTCGAGAACCCTGACTGCCGGTAGGCAGGCTCAGCATGACAAGTTACTTTGATTTTGTCACCCTGAGGCACTCGAAGGGTAACTGTCAAAGTGATTATGTTGAGAAAATTTTATGTATATATATTAAAGTGTAGTGATAATAGTTACTATGTTGGTATAACTAGTAATCTTGATAATAGACTTGATATTCATCAAGATGGGAAGAATGAGGATTGTTATACTTATGATAAAAGGCCAGTTGCATTAAAGCATTTTGAAGAATACAAGTATGTAGAAGATGCGATTAATCGAGAAAAGCAGTTGAAGGGTTGGTCTCGGAAGAAAAAAGAGGTGTTAATTGCATTGAATTATGAAAAGTTAATTGAATATTCGAAAAGAACAAAGGAAAGTTAGGCAGTTATGCTTCGAGAGCCTCAGCATGACAAGGGAGGGGTGTGTGACAGTTGAATGGAGATGCTGAAACAAGTTCAGCATGACGAGGGGAAAAAAAATATGAAAATTGGCATAGACGCCTCGCGGGCCAATAAGCCCATCAAAACCGGAGTGGAGTGGTATTCATACCACATCATTCAAGAGCTGAAGAAAATTGATAGCGACAATCAATATTTTTTGTATACAAATACAGCGTTGAAAATGGGGCTCGAGAAATGTCCGGGAAATTTCAAGGAATTACAGCTCAAATGGCCGTTGGTGTACATGTGGACTTTGATTCGGATAAGTTTTGAAATTAAGTTTGGCAAGACCAAGCCGGATGTTTTGTTTGTGCCGGCACATACACTACCATTGTTAAATCCCAAAAAAACTTTGGTCACAATTCATGATATTGGTTATGAAAGATTTCCAGAATTGTACAAATGGCCGCAAAAGCTGTATCACAAATGGAGTTCTAGGTTTGTCAAAAAGCATGCGACCAAGATAATTACGGTGTCGGAATTTTCCAAAAGAGAAATTATGGATGTTTACAATATCCCGAGTGAAAAAATTGAAGTGGTTTATAATGGGTATGATTCGGCGACTTATAGACTGGGTGGTGTTGCAAAATTACAAAATATTACAAAAGGTTACGAAAACAAGGCGGGTAGTGATACAAATTTACAAACAGATACGAAAATTACGGAAACAAGGCAGATTGATGGGCCGTATATGATGTTTGTGGGGAGATTGGAGTCAAAGAAGAATATTGCTCGGCTGCTGGAGGCGTTTGTAAAATTTAAAGAAAAAAATCCGGAGGATAAACATAAATTAGTTTTGGTCGGCAAACCGAGGGAGGCGTTTAACGCCAAGATGACCCAATTGGCCTTGGAACAAAAAGACGCAGATATTGTGCATCTTGATTATTTGCCATCAAATGAGGTGGCGGCTTTGTTGAATCGGGCTGATTTGTTTGTGTTCCCGTCTTTGTATGAAGGTTTTGGGATCCCGGTGTTGGAAGCCATGGCTTGTGGCTGTCCTGTCATTTGTTCCAATACAACTTCCCTGCCGGAGGTGGCGGGTGAGGCGGCCATTATGTTTGATCCGGAAAATGTTGATTTGATAGTCAAAGCGATGGAAACGGTTTTGTTCAATCCTGACGTAGCGGAAGCGATGAAACAAAAAGGCTTGGAACAGGTCAATAATTTTTCGTGGAATAAAGCGGCGAGGGAAATAAAGGGAATTATGGATCAATTATTCTAATTATACTAATTAACCTAATTGACCTAATTAAAGCCTAATGACTAATTAGTAATTAGATATTATTAATTATTTAGAGTAGTTAGAACAATTAGAGTAATTAGATTAATTCTACATTTGTGTTATAATTTATTATGTCAGAGCATAAATTACAATTGAATTGGGATGTGATTGGTCATGAGCCGATTTTGCATTTTCTCGAGAAAAATTTGGACAACCAATCATTTGCTCATGCGTATTTGTTTGTCGGGCCGGGAAAAATTGGCAAGACAACCGTCGCCAAGAAATTTGGTAATTTTGTGGTTTGTGAACAGTTTCAGAGACTTAGTTTGAATGATACTGGTGTCAAACTGAAAAATCTTGGTTGCGGAGAATGCAATACTTGTCGCATGTACAGTAAAGGCTTGTATGCGGATTTCCATTTGTTGGAACGAGAAGAAAATGATTCCGGTACTTTGAAGCAAAATATTTCAGTCAAACAAATTCGGGAATTGCATACTCATTTGAATAAAAGATCATTTCAAAATTCTTACAAAGTGGTTTTGATTCCAGAGGCTGAGACCTTGAGTGATGGGGCCAGTAATAGTTTGCTAAAATTTTTGGAAGAACCAACTCAACAAACGATGTTAATTTTGGTCGCTCCGGACAAAAATATGGTGTTGCCAACAATTTTGTCTCGATGTCAGGTTTTGCAGTATTCACCGGTTTCTCGAGAAACAATTTATCAACAATTACTGAATAAAGATATTTCTAAAAACGAAGCGTGGGATATGGCGGCTTTGTCTGCCGGTAGGCCGACGGGGGCAATGCAGTTTGCTGAAGATCGTGATTTTTATTTTGAATATAAAGAAAAAGCGCGAGGAGTTTTGCAATTACTTTCAGGTGGTTTAGCGGATCGATTGCTCAACTTAGAAAAAATGCTTGGTCGCACTGATCAAAAACGAAAAGCATTAGAAATTTTAAATATTTTGACTTCAATTTATCGTGATTTACAGTTATTGAAAGTTTATCAAGATGATTTGGTGCAGCATGTGTTTTTACACGATGAACTCAAGAGTGTAGGCCGAGAAAATCATGCTTGGCACAAAAAAATAAAACAGGTGCAAGAGGGCATTAATTATGTTGAACATAATGTCACACCCAGATTGGTCTTGGAAACAATTTTGATATCATGAAAGCGTTAAGTGCGTACTGCGAATACAGAATAAAGCATGCAAAGTTGTCAGATGTGAGTTGTCTGGATGCGGAGAATGTTATATCGTAAAAATAAAAATATTAAAATAAATAAAAGTATGAACAAGAAATTTTTCTTAATTCCAATGGTGATAGTTTTGAGTTTGACTTTGACTGGATGTATTTCTTTTAATAAAAATGAAGATACCGCCGGTAGTGGTTTAGGTGTCTTTGTTACCGGAGATCGAGGAGATACTTGGATCCCAAAATATAAGCTGATGACTCCGGGACCGATTGATAATAATATTGGGGGGGTAAATGTCACTACTATCGAAATGGATCCGACTGATGCAAATGCGATCTATATGGGTACTCGTAATAATGGTTTGTTTTATACTTATAATGGCGGTGATGGCTGGACCAAGGCGGCTTTGTTGTCTCAAGTGGTACCGGGTCAGATCAATGCAATCGCGATTGATGGCAAGGATAAATGTAGTATCTATGTCGGAGTGCTTAATAAAATCGTGAAGAGCAGCGATTGCAATCGTACTTGGCAGCAAGTGTTCAATACCGCTAAGCTGGAAGAGCCAATTGTGGATGTGGTGGTTGATTGGTTTAATACTTCAGTCGTGTATGCGGCGGCGAAAGATGGCTCTGTTTATCAAAGTTCAAATGCTGGGTCTAGCTGGGCCAAGTTGGCTGATATTCAACAAGATGTAAGTGAATTGCAAATCAGTACTCAGGATAGCCGTGTTTTATTTATGACCACTGTGGCGGCCGGTTTGTATAAATCTGTAGATGGTGGACGAAATTGGGTAAGTTTGAATGACAATATGGCTGATTTTGGTGGACGTTATCGCAGTGGCTATGGGGTTGCTGTGTCCAGAAATAATCCAGGTAGAGTTTTTTACTTGTCACGACTTGGTTTGCTTCAGAGTGCAGACAATGGTGAAACTTGGAGCAAGATTGAATTGTTGACCGGAGAGAATGAGGTTCCTTTCAGTGCAATTGATATTTCGCCCAAGAGTGATAATTTGATATTTCTAATTAGTGGTGGTACACTTTATCGCACCGTAAACGGCGGTCAAACTTGGGAAACGAAAAAATTGCCGAGCTCAACAGAGGCCACAGATATAAACGCACACCTTGGAAATGATAAGTTGCTTTATGTTGGTTTTAGTACGCCGGCGAATTAAAGGTGCAGACAGAGATTTAGATAATTAAGAATATAGAGTGAAAGAGATTGAGTTTATTAATTAATTATTTATGACTTTATAGTTGGAATTTTAGTAAATTAGTAAAAAAAACGTATGGCAAATAAATACATTGCACAGCATCAAGCTGATGTGGACAAATCGATTGAACATTTTAAAGAAGATGCGGCTTCTTTGCGTACTGGCCGGGCAAATCCTGCTTTGGTAGAAAATATTCAAGTGGAATCCTATGGTACCATGACTCCACTCAAGCAAGTCTCCAGTATTTCTGTTCCAGAGTCTCGAGTTTTGGTGATTGAACCATGGGATAAAAGTATTTTGAAGGCAATTGAGAAAGCGATTGGCAATGCCAATCTTGGTTTTCAGGGTGTGGTTGATGGGACTATTGTTCGGATTACTTTGCCTCAGATGACAGAGGACAATCGTACTGATCTGGTCAAAATTCTGAAAGATAAATTAGAAGCAGCAAAGGTCTCAGTTCGTTCAATTAGAGAAAAAATTAAAGAAGAAATTGTTAAAGCAGAAAAAAATAAAGAGCTGACAGAGGATGATAAATTCGACTTTCTTAAAGAACTGGATCGAGAAATTGAAGTTTGGAATAAAAAGTTGGATGATTTCGGTGATGCGAAAGAGAAAGAAATAATGACAGTTTAAATTGTTAGTAATTATTTTTTAATCTGTAGTATTTCAAATGAATTAATTGAAGAAAAGAGATAACAACGGTGTAATATGTCACAAAAAATAGACAACACGTTTGAAGAAATAATTAGTTTTTGTAAACGACGGGGTTTTGTTTACCCATCATCTGAAATTTATGGGGGATTTTCAGCGGTTTATGATTACGGCCCTTATGGGGTGGAGCTAAAAAATGCGATTCAACAGACTTGGTGGCAGAATATGGTTCATGAAAGAGAGGAAGTGGTAGGACTTGATTCCGCTATCTTTATGTCTCCAAAGGTTTGGGAGGCGAGTGGACATGTGGGTGGTTTTTCTGATCCGCTAGCAGAGTGTAAAAAATGTCATACTCGATCCCGAGTAGATCATCTGCTGGAAGATGTGGGGGTTTTTGCTGATGAAAAAATGACCGAAGAGGAAATAAACAAGATTTTTGCTGATAATAAAGATAAAATTAAATGTCCAAAGTGTAATTCTAGTGATTTTACTGAGGCAAAAAGTTTTAATCTGTTGGTCAAATCAAATTTAGGTAATTTTACCGGTGATTGGGATCAAGAACCAACTTACCTCCGGGGTGAAACCTGCCAAGGGATATATGTGAATTTTAAAAATATTTTGGATTCGACCAGGGTCAAGATTCCATTTGGGATTGCCCAGGTTGGTAAGGCTTTTAGAAATGAAATTACCGCCAGACAATTTATATTTAGAACACGTGAATTTGAACAGATGGAGTTTCAATATTTTGTTAAGCCGGAAGATTCAGATAAAGAATATAAACGTTGGAAAAAAGAAAGATGGGAATTTTATGTTAAAGAACTGGGCCTGTCTGAAAAAAATCTTAAATGGCATCAACACGAAAATTTGGTTTTTTATGCCAAGGATGCCTGGGATATAGAATTTAATTTTCCGTTTGGATTCAAGGAACTTGAAGGTGTTCACAACCGATCAGATTATGATCTGACTCAACATGCCAAGCATTCAGGTTGTGATTTGAGTTATCGTGACCCTCAATCTGGTGAAAAATATACTCCTTGGATCGTCGAGACTTCAGTCGGGCTAAATCGAATGTTGTTGGCGGTCATTTGTGATGCTTATACCAAAGAAAAAGTAGATGATGGTGAGCGGATTGTTTTGAAGCTAAAGAAGACATTGGCTCCGGTCAAAGTCGCAGTCTTTCCATTGTTGAAAAATAAACCAGAACTGGTGGCCAAGGCAAAAGAACTTTTTGATAATTTGAAAACCAAGTGGGTGTGTGAGTTTGATGATAACGGTAACGTGGGAAAACGATATCGTCGACAAGATGAAATTGGTACGCCATATTGTGTCACCGTTGATTTTGAGTCGCTTGAAGATAATGCAGTCACTGTGCGGGATCGTGATACTATGAGGCAGGAACGAATAAAAATTGATGAGTTAGAAAAATATTTTGAGGAAAAGTTAACAAATTAATTTTAAAACTTATGGCGTTTGAAAAAGTGCCTGCTGCTGGCGATGAAGCAAAAAAGCCTGTAGAAAATATTTTAGAAAAAATCAAATTGTAGCTGTGAAAAAGTTTGAAATTACCAAGATGAAGGATACTTTACTTTTTAATCACCTTAAAACATTATCAGAAGAAGAAAGAAGAACAGAAACTATTAAGTGGATGAGACATAGATTTAGAGGCAGTTTTGGAGAGCTAACACATTGGGGTAATATTAGTCTAGCAGAACACCCGAAACAAAAATTAGCTGATAATGAAATTGCTGTTTTTGATGTTCATTATCAAGAAATTTCACAAGGTGAAATAATTCATGAACAAGAGTTTGGTGAGGAAGAGGATAAAAATCCACTTGACGAATGGCCAGAAATTGAAGAAGTTGGTGAGATTAGGGTGACATATGATGAGCAAAAAAGAATCTTGGTTGATTATAAAGTCAACAAAGGAGAGGCTGTCGAAAGATTTGAACAAGAGCTTATTGAAAGTCCGGTTACTGACGATAATATTGTAGAACAATTACAAAAATTGTTTTAGATAGTTGTAAAAGCAGCCTTTCTAGGGCTGTTTTTTTTTGAAGTTTGTTTTATTGCGAGGACTATATTATAATAATGATATCAACTTAAAATATATATTTTAAATAAAAAAGCTTATGTTTTCTACGACAAAAGAAAAAGTGTTTTTTATCATTTTGATTGTGTTGGCGGTGCTGTTGGTAATTTCGAATGTGTTTACAGTTTATTATCTATTCCACAGAAATGATGTAGTTGAACCTGACCAAAGAGTGGATGTGGTTGTGCCTACGGTTAATGATAATAGCGGTGATGTTTCTGATGTGGATGCAACAAATGAAAATGAAGCATCAGATGTGCAAATAAATGAACAATCAGGACAAATCGAGGTGACTTGGAATGAATTTCCCAATAATGTGACAGTGAAAAATTTTTTCCCATACAACTTTTTTAATGGAAATGACAGCAAGTTGAACGAGATAACGAATATGATTGGTAATATTACCGATGCCGGTAAGATTACTTCTGGCGTGTATCGAGATTCACATGTGTATTTGGTTGAATCTTATCCGGATGGGATGGCTCTCTCAAATGATTATTTTTGGGTGATTGACGATCGAGATTCTGATCAAATGATAATTTTGGATAAATATTCAATGAGTCCGTCTGGAGCGTTTTTGCAGAGTTTGTTTGTTTATAATAAAGAGTTGACTATCAAAAATTGGGCGGCACCAGAGACGATTGATATTCCCGGATCAACATACAAATTGAAAAGATCAGATATGCGATATACCCGATTGTTATCTGGATATACTCTGGTTAAACAATTCAAGTATGATGATGATAATTATCTTTATTGGGATGAACTCTCCGGTTGTTTTGTGGTAAAACGACCGGGCAATACAGCTCAGGATTATTATGTTGACATTGATTTTTTGAATGGAAATCGAGAAAGTCGTGGTTCTGTCGCTACCAGTCAAGTTATGAACTTTAGATGGAATGACGGAACAAAAAATACTACGGAATATCAAACGACAAGGTTGACTGGTTGTGGAGCATCAGGTTGTTATTCGTATCCTGATGATTTGAATCCGAATGATTTGATTAAAGCGGGAACAACCGATCGCAACGGTAACCTTTATGCTTATAGTCCCACTACAACTCAGGATAGTTTGGCTCAGGGACACAAGCTTTTGGATACATATTCATATTATTATCCCGGATTTGATGAAGGTACTGGACAACAAAATGAGAAAGAGAGTTTTTCCAAATTTATGTCTGAATACCCATTGCTTTATTGGAGAGATCCTTTTGGCCGCTGGATGGAATTTTTGAATGTGAAATATCAACCGGCCGTGGAATGTGGCAAGCCGGTAATATATCTTTATCCAGAAGAGGAGATGAGTGTTGATGTAAAGGTAGAGCCGACCGGAGGTATCAAGATTAGCGAACCTAATTATGGTGATGGCTGGTCTGTTACGGCATCGACTGATGGTACATTGTTTAATTTGGCTGACAAACAATCTTATCCATATTTATTCTGGGAAGGTTATGGCTACAAGTATGCTCAACCTGACCGCGGTTATGTGGTAAAGCAGACTGAAGTGAAATCATTTTTGCAATATATCTTGAAAGAATTGGGCTTGAATGAAAAAGAAAGTGCTGATTTCAATGAGTTCTGGGTAGCAAAGATGCAGGAAAAGCCGTATTATTTCATCACATTTTTGCCTCA
>PFAP01000046.1:0-2415 GCA_002773615.1 Candidatus Falkowbacteria bacterium CG10_big_fil_rev_8_21_14_0_10_39_11 | reverse complement strand
ACGCGTATTTATGGATTACAAGGGTTTGGATGAGTTCCAAGATGTTGAGCCTTTGAGTATCAGGACTCCGAAGCGTAAAGGCTTTACCGTCGTTGAATGGGGTGGTGCTTTGCATGACTAAAACAAACAAAATTTTGATTATATTAGTAATTCTCCTTGTAATTGTTCAAGGAGGATTGCTTTTTTTTGTCTTGGGACTTAAATCTTATCAATCATTAGGTCAGCATAGAAGTTTGTATGTTTCCAAAAGTTTTTATGATGATGCTTTTTCTTTGGCTGGTGATGGTTTTGAAATTCAAGATGGAGAAGTAGTCGCCGTAGTTGTACCTCATCACTTGTTTGTAAAAGATAGAATTGCCACTTTGTTTCGTACTTTGGAAAAGTCTGATTTTGATACTATCGTTATGGTCGGACCGGATCATTTGAATGATGCCAGGTATGAGATTGTGACATCCGGTTATGATTGGCAGACGCCATATGGTCAGTTGAAAGGAGATCCTAAATTGGTTGAAAAATTTTTGGATTCCGGCTTGGTTTCGACGAATGAGGCGGCTATGGCCGAGGAATTTTCAATCAGTGGTTTGACGCCTTTTGTTCAAAAAACTTGGCCTAGAGCCAGGTTTGTACCGATAATTATGGCCAATTATGTCACGCCAGGTAAACTGGATGAAGTAATTGATTTCATTTCGAAAAATGTTGGGCGGAAAACTTTATTTATCGCTAGTGTGGATTTTTCTCATTACAGATCAGCGATGGAAGCGGAGGCACAGGATGAGCAAAGCATTGCGGTGATTCAGAGTTTTGATTTGGAAAAAGTATTTGATCTGGATGTTGATTCGCCGCAGTCGATTTATACTATATTAAAATTGGCAGAAAATTTTGGCGCAACTTCAACAGAACTTTTATCGCATACCAATACCGGTTTGATTCAACCTGAAAATCCGGAGTTGGCTGTCACCCATAATATATTCATTTTTACAAAATAATTGGTTGTTTAATATAAGGAAAACGTTTGAAATCCGGTGTCAGTTTATAAAATAATTTTATTGGTTAATTTTTTTGTTTCTTGACAATCCATTTTATATGTTGTAAGTTAATATGTTCCTTACCACCACGCAGGAGGGTGCTATGATTGGATTGGCAATTGTTTGGCTGATTTATGCGGCCGTATTTTACTTTGTCAGTATGATTGTTCCTGGAGTGAGTGTTGATGGATTTGGTACGGCGATGCTTTTGGCGTTGGTTTTCTGGCTGCTCAATGTTTTTGTCAAGCCGTTTATTCTACTCTTGACTTTGCCTATTACCGTTTTAACGTTAGGATTGTTCTTGATTGTGATTAACGCTGGAATGATTTTGGAGGCGGCTAATATTGTTGATGGGTTTGTGGTCGATAGTTTTGGTTGGGCTGTGCTATATTCAGTTATTTTGTCTTTGGTGTTTATGGTTTTTAAAAGTCATTAACGGTCAATAACTATTGGCTGTTTTTTGATACAAAAAACAGACTAGTTAGTCTGAATATGGTTGAAGGTCAATTGTGTTTCGGCTGATGTATGTCAACCTCATGGAAAAATGGTCTCTGGACCAGCAGTTGTAATAACCGGAATCTGGACAAAGCGGACGACAGGTTTGTTCTTGGCAGTAACCAATCTCGGCGTCGATAGTACTGCATTCGATTGTTACTTTATCTTTGTCGTTTATTTCAGTACATTCCGGTGCAAATGGAACTTCGCTTTTTGCCTGAATATGAGGTTTCGGAGTTTGATTGTCTGGGTAAATGGTTTTATCGTCTGTTTCGTTTTCATCAGTAGTTAGACAGTGGGTGATATATTTATGAGTGATTTCAACTATGTACATTTCATTGATACTGATATCTGCTTTTCGTTGTTCCTCGGCAATTTTAATTGTTATCATATAAGCCCAACAACATTCGTGAACTATACCGTAGCTGACAATATCGTTGTATTGAGAGTTAATTTCGGTGACAGCTTGGTTGATGTAATCACTATAGTCTTCGCAATTAGGTTCACTTCGAAGATCTTCAATTTCAGCATGAAAATAAAAAACTCTTTGCATCAGCAGCATACTATCTAGACAAGATGATCCAGGAAGAGAGTCCTGGACAATTTCTGCAATTGTTGCTTGATTTTCATCAATGGTATCAACACATGGGTTGGGGGTGAATGGGAGTGTATCGCTGGATGTTGTCGTGGCAAATAAAAAATTTAGAAGAGCCAGAATAATGACTGTGTTCATGGAGCCTCCTTTGGGGGATTAATGGTATATATTAGTAAAAAATAGTCATATTGTCAATTTAGGGTATTGTTTTAGGCACACACATTTGGCGGTTTTATTAATTGATAATCTGAAAGGAATTCATTGGGTGTTTTGCCATCTAAGCCGCAATGTTCTAAATTG
>PFAP01000013.1:7778-18184 GCA_002773615.1 Candidatus Falkowbacteria bacterium CG10_big_fil_rev_8_21_14_0_10_39_11 | reverse complement strand
GCCCTGCAGAGCGCGGATGAACCGTATTATCGGTTCTTTTTTGTTTGACACAACTTTTGTGGTGTGGTAAAAATATATATCACAACCAGGAGGATAGTTATGATTACCAGACCAGAAAAAGCCGCCCAAATCAATGATAACACCAAGTATTTTGTGGATTGTGTTTATCAGGTTATTGTCAGGTATCTCGCAATATACTGGCATCTGCAAAGCCGAGAAATTAAATTAGATCGAGAGTATGATTATTTGGATGTCTTGGGTCATAAGGGCAAACCGCTCAAGGTTTTTCTGAACCAGGTGTCATTGAACAAGGCTAGACTTGAACTGGAGCGCCGATTCCGACAAGGTTGTTGGGGAAACGTAACGATTCAAATCGTGGCTATTAGTAGTAAAAGATTTAAACTCAGTATTATGTTGGCGGCAGATGAACATGATTTTTACCAAAGCGAGAAATTAATACGAAAGTTTGGTCCCAGTCAGGCAGCCCGCCCAGTGTACAACGCTCGGTCGTTTAGCAATGTTTTGCAGGGTATCATCAATCAACATTTAAATCTTCATTGGCATGATGATTTGGACTCAATAGAGTTTTTTGAAGTCATGACCTATTAAGATTTTTTACATGGTGACGATCGACACAAAAACTATTTTGCTGAGATTTATTTTGAAAAAGTTAAACATGACTTAGGAGATAAATGTCGCAAAATGGGTTGGAAACAAACCCGAATAGGACTGGTCGATGTAGAGGGGCATTCCTTTAGATTGGATGTCTATCTTAGTCCTCAAGAAGAAATTTGAAGAACTGCCAAATAACAGCTCTTTTTGTTTGACAGATTTGTATCAGATCTATATATTAGATGTATTGAACCACAAACTAGGAGATCAACCATGTCGGGTGTTCAGCTTGATGACACAGTGCTTGATGAATTTGATTTTGAAGAACCATATTTTTTGGAGTTGTGTCCCAAGTGTGGACATTCTTTTTCCGTCGAGGGGCCGCTGAACTGCTATGATTGTCCCAAATGTGGTCATCTTATTATCAAAGATCAAGTTGATGAACTTAGTGGCAGTCCGTTTGATGATGATGAAGATGATGATATTTTGGATTCCTGAGGGATAATGATTCCTTTTTTTTTATTGACATTTACTCTTAATTTGATACACTAAAATTACTATGAAAATACTAATAATCGGTGCCAAGGGCATGCTTGGTCAAGAATTAGCCAAGGTTTTTGTTGACAGTGAAGTTCATTTGTGGGACCGCGAAGAAGTTGATATTACTGATCGCGATTCTGTCTTCACCAAGATAAAAGCTTTAGCGCCTAATGTCGTTATCAATTCAGCTGCATACAATGCAGTTGACCAAGCTGAGGAGGAATCAGATTTGGCTCACCTCGTCAACGCTGTCGGCCCAAAAAATTTAGCAGAGGTGGCTAGAGATTTAAATTGTGTCTTTGTTCACTATAGCAGTGACTATGTTTTTGATGGGACAAATGTGGCTGGTTATATCGAAACCGACACTCCTAATCCAATCAGTGAATATGGCCGATCAAAATTGGCCGGAGAGCGTTTTGTTCAAACCGTTGGCGGTCAATATTATATTATTCGTTTGTCCAGACTGTTTGGGCGGCCGGCGGTTTCTGATGGTGCCAAAAAAAGTTTTATTGATGTCATGCGTGAGTTAGCAGAAACCAAAGACGAACTTCAAGTCGTCAATGAGGAAGTCAGCTGTCCGACCTATGCCCCTGATTTAGCCTTGCAAACCAAAAAGATTATCGATTCACAGCTACCATACGGGATCTATCACGCCGCCAACTCCAATGCTTGCACCTGGTATCAATTGGCCGAGGAAACATTTAAGATTTTGAACAAAAATATTAGATTGATCCCAGTTTCTGGTGATACTTTCCCGCGTCCGGCCAAAAGACCAGCTTATTCTGAGGTCAAAAACACCAAATTGGCTCCAATTAGATCTTGGCAGGATGCTTTACGTGATTATCTCAACCCAAGTTTATCTTTTACTCCTCCCGAGTCTGAACGGTCAGCACCAATTAACCGGCCAATAAACATTACTCAAAAATCAACCAGCAACAATATGAAAGGAATCGTACTTGCCGGAGGAAAGGGGACTCGTTTGAATCCCTTAACAAAAATTACCAGTAAGCAATTGTTGCCAGTATTCAACAAGGCTATGGTTATGTACCCGATTGAAACATTGATCAAAGCTGGCATAAAAGACATTTTGATTATTGTCGCTCCTGATTATGCCGGTGATTTTCTCCGCCTCCTTGGTTCTGGAAAAGAATTGGGCGTCAAGTTTACCTATGAAATTCAAGATGAACCAAAAGGATTGCCAGAAGCCTTTATCATCGGTGAAAACTTTATTGGCGATGACAATGTTACGTTGATTTTGGGTGACAACATTTTCTTTGGTCATGACTTTACTGATGATATTCGTTCGTTCGATTCAGGTGGCCGTATTTTTGCCGTACACGTGCCAGATCCAGAACGTTTTGGTGTGGTCGAGTTCGATAGTGATTTAAAGGTTCTGTCTATTGAAGAAAAACCGCAAAAGCCAAAGAGCAGTTATGCTGTTCCTGGTGTCTATATTTATGACAACCGGGTGATCAATATAGCCAAAGGAGTCAAACCAACATGGAGAGCTGAAACTGACATTGTAGAAGTTCACAAAGCCTACCTTGGACTCAATGAATTGGATGTTCGCATGGTTCGTGGTAGTTGGTATGATGCCGGCACTTTTGAATCACTGCTTCAAGCTTCAAATGAAGCTGCCACCCAGGAATATAAAAAGCAGATTGGCGTTAATAATGATGTCTTTATCAACAAAAAGTAAATAACAAAAATAAAGAAAAAAATTATGACATTCCCATTCAAAGATGTCTTCAAAACTTCTTGGTTTAATATTTTACATTACAAAAAAATGTGGATTATCGGAGTTCTTATCTCTGGTGCCAGCATTTTTCTCGAATACACACCAGAGGAGGTCAATAACTTTTTTGGTGCTATTGGTCAAGTGGGTATCAAGACTTGGTTCCTCAGTTTACTCAAAGCTCCAACATTTCTTTTATTGATTGTTCTCGGTTTTGTCTTGGCTGTTGGGTTGGGATTGTTGTCTTTGCTCGCATCGGCCAGTTTGATTTCGGCAATTCGTCAGATCAAAGATAACTCAAAAGCTGATATTAAATCAAACATCAAATTTGGTCTCAGTCGTTTTGTCCCAATGATTTTAGAAACGATTATAGTTTCCGTGCCTTTATTTGTTATGTTTGTCCTCATGCAGGTATTTGATAATTATAAGTTGTTTTTCTTGTCATCGCTGACAACCATTCTCATGTTTGTTTATGCTTTATTTGTCTTTTTATTTCAACATTTTACATATTGTTATATTGTTCTTGAGCAACATTCCCCTTGGGCAGCCATCAAGGCTGGACTGCAGCTTTTCTCGAAAAATTGGCAGCCGATAATTGTGGTTCACTTGATTAATTTGGGTCTTATTATTGCTTTTTTTGTCGCCAACTTTCTGGTGGCTGCCATCGTAGCTATTCCCTTTATTCTTGTTGGAGCCGTTTTAATCTTGTTCTCCAGTTGGAGTCTACCACTGGTTACCATCGTTATTGGTATGGCCGTTTATGGTATTGTCGCTATTGTTATGTCCGGTATTAGGAGTAGTTTTTCCTATAGTCTATTTACGCATACTTATTGGCGCTTACGTTAGAAATAAAAAAACAGGCTTCAACGCCTGTTTTTTTATTTCTACTTAATGTATTTCGAGTACAAACAGTCCCGGGGTACCATCCTGAATAAAGTATATATTCTCTCCCTTTTTATCTAGGGTCATGTCTAAAATGTGATCGATTGGGAGTTCCCATTGGTTTCTAGAATCCCTTTCGTCTAATTCGATTATTTTTGCTTGTTGGTTTAGCGTAAACACGATATAGTTTGATTCCGGATACCAGCAGGCGTGGTCAATCCCGTCACTGACCCGAGTGATCGTAGTTTCAGAATTATATTTATTTAGATCATACGTGATAATTTCATTTCGGTCAGCTGTTAATAGTATGTTTTGTTTTTCAAAATAATCATAAGCAGAAAGTGAGCTAATACTTGTCAATATGCTATTTAGTTCCAATTGAACAAAAATTGTTTTATTGTTTTCCGTCTCTTCGATTACAAGATGATTATCAACTACATTTGCAATTTTGTACTGACCATTCGGCAAAATAATTCTTGGTTCCGGTCGATCAGCTTCTTCGTTTAGATTATTTCTGAAAATTTCAGTTTCATTATCTTTAATTTTACTCATGGAGTATAAATATCCATTATAAACAATAAAATCGGTTTCAATCGCAGCGTCAATCTCTGCCACGGTATTGGTTAACAGAATTTTATTTTGAATGGTTGCTTCCACGATTTTATTTTCACTGGTTGCAAACAACACATTATCGTTCTCAAGGCTGAACTTAATATTTTTGGCCTGATCAATAAAGTCATCAACAGAAATGGTAACACTAGGAGCGGTTCGATTGATAATTATACTGTTGATTCCTGGTGCATTTGCTGAAACCAGTAAAAAATTTCCGTCTTTTGACCAACTTAGGTTTAGTTTATTCATGGTATTGGTCGTGCTGTATATTTTTTCGATATTTTCATTTCCAAAATTATAATAAAATATCTCCACTCCACCTGCCGATTGGCTCAGTAGGGCCGTACCTTTGTGGTCCGGGGTTACGAGCATCGAATCAATTAGTAAGTTTGATATTTTCCTCGGGGAGGATTGTTTAAATAAAATAATATCCTCTGCGAAAGTGGTTTCTTGAGCATTGACACTCAAAGTTTTTTTCCACGGATAATATCCATCCTTGGTTACATTGATTAAATATTTCTGCGGTGATAAATCGGTCAATCGAATTGGGGTGTTATATGCGTTTTGTCCATTTAGGGATACAACTGCCGCTCTTGGTGAAGTTTGAATCACCAATGTTCCAGCCGTGGCCAGCTGTTGTTTCTTTGGATTGTAACGATAACCGGCAGTATAAAAAATCAAAATTGGGGCAATGATTACAAACGCCAAAATAAAGGTTAGAGCGATAAATCTTCGGATGTGAATATTCATAATTTTCTTTATGTTTACCCTTATATACTACCTGAAATACCAAAATATTTCAATCGTTGGCAGCATTGACTTTATTTAATGGTTATTTTATGCTAGATTGTTAATGATGCTAAGTATTATTAAATTAAGCAACTTTAATAAAAAAATGTCAATAATATGTCTAAATTCATAATTAATGGTGGAAAAGCTTTGAGTGGAGAAATATCAGTCATGGGAGCCAAAAACGCCGCGTTAAAAATTCTAGCAGCATCTTTGTTGTCAGACAAAGAAATCACCATCAACAATGTCCCGAATATCGAAGAAGTCAACCGATTACTTGAATTGATGGAGACGATCGGCACCAAGTATACTCGAGATAATGAACGCTTGATTATTAAAACAGCTGAAATTACCGATACCAAATTACCGGAAGACTTAGTCAAGAAAATTCGAGCCGCTGTCTTACTCATTGGACCGCTTTTGGTTCGTACCGGTGAAGCCCGGCTGCCACATCCTGGTGGCTGTGCAATTGGTCAGCGACCAATTGATCTTTTCCTTGAAGGTTTCAGGCGGTTTGGGGCTGAGGTTAAAGAAGAAAAAGACGAATACTATTTCAAAGCCAAAAAAATCAAAGGCATGACATTTATCTTTCCCAAAATTTCAGTTACCGCGACCGAAGCCATGATGATGACGGCCACTTTAGCCGAGGGCACGACAATCTTAAAAAATGCCGCTTGTGAGCCGGAGATCCCAGCCTTGGCTGAATACTTGAATCGTGTTGGAGCCAAGATTACTGGAGCCGGTACCCATACTATTGTCATTGAAGGTGTAAAAGAATTATCAGCTGACAGTTATGCTGTAATCCCAGATCGAATTGAGGCTGGTAGTTTTGCTATTCTGGGTGCTTTGATCGGCCATGATATCAAGGTGGTCAATTGTCGCCCAGATCACCTAGAGTCATTGTGGACTATGTTTGATGCCATGGGTGTTGATTATCAGCTTGGCGATGACTATGTCCAAGTTTTTGGCGGCAAAAAACTAAAAACTGTTAATATTCAAACTCATGAGTATCCGGGATTTATCACAGATTTGCAACAACCATTCACCGTTTTATTAACTCAGTCCGAAGGTATGAGTTTGGTTCATGAAACAATCTTTGAAAGTCGTTTATTTTATACTGATATGTTACGGCAAATGGGAGCCAATATTATTATGTGTGACCCTCATCGTGTGATCGTCAATGGTCCTACCAAATTATATGGTCGTAAATTGACCAGTCCAGATTTGCGAGCGGGTTTTGCCATGGTGCTGGCTGGATTGGTGGCTGAAGGTGAGACTGAAATTGATAATATCTACCAAATTGATCGTGGTTATAGTCAAATAGAGAAACGATTGCAAAGTATAGGCGCTGATATCAAACGCGTTGTTGATTAACAAAATCGGGCCTATTTAGGGCCTGTTTTTTCATTCAGGTTATTTTTGACCCGCAGACAGATTTCTGCTATGATGAATAAGAAATTATTACTATTATTTATGAATGATTATCAATCTCAATTAAAGCAAACTATGGGAAAAGTTAAAAATTTCGCCATTTGGTATATATTACTTTTGGCTGTTATTATATCGTTTGGAGTTGGGTTTGTCGTTGGCCGTGTAAAGCTTGGATCCAATTCTAATATTGCCAATTATTATCAGACAGCATTGGCTCAAGAAGACTTACCTTCAATTTTTGATGGCGATTTAGTCAAGACGGTCTGGGGCATGCTTCAGGAAGATTTTATTAAGAAAGACACCATTGATCCGGCCAAGATGTATTACGGTGCGATTCAGGGTTTTGTCAAAGGAGCGGATGATCCTTATACTACCTTTATGGATCCGGAACAGACCGCTGAATTCCAAGCTGATATCAACGCGGAATTCGATGGTATTGGAGCTGAAATCGGTATTCGTGACGATCGTTTGACCATTGTCGCCCCGATGCCAAATTCCCCAGCTGAAAAAGCTGGCTTGCTTCCTGGTGATAAGGTATATGCCATTGACGATATTGACACTACCAACATGTCAATGGACAAAGCGGTCAAGCTAATTCGTGGTCCACGAGGCACAGATGTCAAGCTACTGGTATTACGTGATGAGCAATCATCAATAGATATTGTTGTTACTCGAGATAAGATTGAGATCGCCAGTGTTGAATGGGAATTCCGTTCAGACAACATCTTATATATAAAAATTTCGAATTTTTATCGTGACACCGACGATCAGATGGACAAGATTTTTAGTGAGATGAGACAGCATGATGTGTCGGGGATAGTTTTAGATATGCGAAACAATCCCGGTGGTATTTTGTCTGAAGCCAATTATATTGCCTCTCAATGGTTAAACAGCGATGAGGTAATTGTGGTTGAGAGATTTAGTGATGGTCGAGAGGTTCAATATCGAGCTGATGCCGCTGCTCCTTTTAGAGACATCCCGACCGTAGTATTGGTTAACATCGGTTCCGCTTCCGGCTCTGAGATTGTCGCCGGAGCCCTCCAAGATCATGGACAAGCAGAAATTATCGGTGAACAAACCTTTGGCAAAGGTTCAGTTCAAGAGCTTCGCCAACTACCAGATGGGTCTTCATTGAAGATTACAACCGCTCTTTGGTTAACACCAAACGAGAACTCAATCAATGAAGTTGGTGTCACTCCTGACCAAGAAGTTGAGATGACTTATGAAGATTATCTTGAAGAACGCGACCCTCAGATGGATAAAGCTTTGGAGCTTATAAAGAATTAGTCAGTTGAAAATATAAAACGGGGGGGAACTCTCGTTTTTTTCTTATGAAAAAATGTGCTAGTATAATTTTATACTGATTGCGGGTTTTACTGATATTAATGGTTAATATAACATCAATATCCATCCTATCCGTATGGTCAGTAATCAATATATGAAAGTTGTTATTCTAAAAAATGATTCCAAATTAGGTATGGTCGGAGACATTAAAAATGTTTCTGATGGTTATGCTATCAATTTTCTTTTTCCCCAAAAGTTAGCCGCCGCGGCCACTCCAGTCAACATTGCTATTGCTGCCAAGTTGAATAAAGAAAGGGCGGAGAAAAAGGGGAAACCAGCCGCCATGGCTCACAGTTTATCTCAAAAATTAGCTGGTCAAATTCTTAATTTCAAAGAGAAGGCTGATCAGTCAGGGACTTTTTTCGCCAGTGTGACCAAAGAACGAATCGCCAGTGAGTTGAAAAAGAAAGGAATTGTTGTCAAGTCAAAAAAAATAAAATTGAGCAGTCCGATCAAACAGGCGGGTAGTTTTGATGTTCCCGTGGCTGTCAGTTCTGGCCAAGTTATCACTATAAAAGTAGTGGCCGTTAATGACTGATCATACTTCTTATTACCTATTATCATTTACTAAAACATTTATTATCCAAAATTATGTCAAAATACGTCTTTGTTGTCGGAGGGGTCATGAGTGGAGTCGGCAAGGGGATTGCGTCCGCTTCAATCGGTAGATTACTCCAGGCCAAGGGTTACAGAGTCACCGCCATCAAGATTGATCCATATATAAATGTTGACGCAGGTACCATGAACCCCACCGAGCATGGTGAAGTTTTTGTTACCGAGGATGGCGATGAAACCGATCAAGATATTGGTAATTACGAACGTTTCTTGAATACCAATATCTATTCCATCAACTACATGACGACCGGTCGGGTTTATCAGTCAGTGATTGAGCGTGAGCGCAATTTAGAATATGGCGGAAAATGCGTTGAAGTGGTACCTCACATACCGGAAGAAATTATCAATCGAATTACCAAGGCAGGGAAAAAAGCTGATGCTGATATTACCATGGTTGAAGTTGGTGGCACGGTAGGGGAATATCAAAATATGTTATTTCTCGAAGCCGCTCGAATGATGAAGATGGAAAATATGAGCGACGTAGTTTTTGTTTTAGTTTCATATTTACCAATTCCATCAAAGATCGGAGAAATGAAAACCAAACCAACTCAATATGCCATTCGGACTTTGAACTCTGCCGGCATTCAACCAGATTTTGTTATTTGTCGCGCCGATCTGGCAATTGATGATGTACGAAAAAAGAAAATCGCTATCAATGGTAACATGTTCAAAGATCATATTATTTCCGCTCCAGACATTGATCATATTTATGAAGTGCCGTTGAATTTCGAAAAAGAAAAACTGGGTGATTTGATTCTTAAACAATTTGGCTGGTCGGAGCGTTACAATGCTCCGGGGATGAAAGACTGGCGGGAGCTGGTAGATCGAATCAATACATCAACCGATGAAGTTCGCATTGGAATTGTGGGCAAATATTTCAATTCCGGGGATTTTGTTTTGTCCGATTCGTATATCTCAGTGATTGAAGCAGTCAAGCACGCCGCTTGGCATCATGGCCGCCAAGCCAAGATTGATTGGCTTGATGCCGGTGCGTATGAAACTGACGAAATCAAATTGGCAGAACTAAAAAATTACCACGGTATAATTGTTCCTGGTGGATTTGGCGTCCGGGGAATTGAAGGCAAGATCAAAGCCATACAATATGTCCGCGAAAATAAGATTCCATATTTGGGTTTGTGTTATGGTATGCAGCTTGCCACCATTGAATTCGCTCGCAACGTAGCTGGTATCAATGGCGCGACTTCGACAGAAGTTGATGAAAATGCTCCGCACCAAGTGATTCATCTGATGTCAGATCAGGTCAAGAACATTGAAGAAAGCAATTATGGGTCAACTATGAGACTAGGCGCCTACCCATGCGTTTTGTCACTAGATTCTCATTCTTATGGTGCATACGGTGAAACCAATATCTCTGAGAGACATCGTCATCGCTATGAATTTAACAATGACTACCGCGAGCAATTACAATCTGCTGGGTTACGAATCGCCGGCACATCACCAGACAACCGTTTAGTTGAAATTATCGAACTGCCTGATCATCCATTTTTCGTTGGTGTCCAATTCCATCCTGAGTTTAAATCTAGACCGATCAATGGCCATCCATTATTCAATTCATTTATTGAGGCCGGCATAAATAAAAAAGACAATTTATTTTCTTATGATAAGTCTGACCAAAAATAAAGTTATCGCAGTTATTGGTGCCTCAGCCAATCAAGAAAAATACGGCTATAAAATTTTGAATACCTTGAAAGTTAAAGGTGTTAAAGTTTACCCAGTAAATCCCAAGGCCAATTGCATTGGTGGCTTGCGTGTTTGGCCAGATTTAAAATCCCTGCCAGAACGACCCGACATTATTTCCATTGTGGTTCCGCCTGCAGTCAGTTTG
>PFAP01000013.1:0-7766 GCA_002773615.1 Candidatus Falkowbacteria bacterium CG10_big_fil_rev_8_21_14_0_10_39_11 | reverse complement strand
AAGAGTTGCACTTAAACTATGAAAACCAAGCCTGTATTCTGATCGCCGCCAGTCAACTATAATCAACACGAATCAAAAACCCTCATTGTCATCCTGAATTTAGTTCAGGATCTAATGATGGTTTTATTGTTTTTTTACCTAAAATTAAGTAAAATTACGGACGTTCTATTGACACTTTTTATAAAATATGATATAATACCCAATAAAGTTCTTTTCCACCATTCACCCTGATTGCTATGACACAAATCGTGTCAGCGGGGGTGAATGAAGCATGGTAGGAGAAACACCATGAAGCTCGTTATCGATTCGAAGGGTGTCAACTTCAAGCAGTTCCCTCAAGGGATGACTGGGCACGGCACTATCTCCATCGACGGCCTGTTGTATCAGGTTAGCGTCAAGGATGGGTTCCTCGTCCATGACGCCTACGGTGGTGACGGTCCGCAGGAACCGCTGGTGTCCGACGGCCTTCGCCCTCACCTCAAGCGAGTGCATTTCTTCTACCAGGTCAACGACAAGGACCATCGTCGGATGATCCCGCTCGGCCGCTACAGCACCCGCGGCGGTGCCCGGGCCGAGGTCACGACTCAGAAGATGGGGCAGCGAGGGTCCGAGTATTGGGCCACCATGATCTACGTCTCTGGTCCGACCGTTCGCTCGGCGTGGTGGCTACGCTGCGCCATCCTCGAAGGCCGCAAGCAGCCGGACGTGGCCTACGCTCCCAAGTGACTCAGCGTCCCGCCATTCACTAGCCCACCTTCGCCCATTTTCGGGCAATCAACCCCAACAAGCTTACAACGCTAACTTGTTTCAACAATGACTCACCAGAAAGTGAGCGTTTTTTTTGTTTAAATTATTCAAATTACACTAAGTTCTCTAATTAACCTAATTAAATCCTTAATGACCCAATTTACAAATTACTAGTTAGGCATTAGTCATTATTTAGAGTAATTAGGTCAATGAGGTTTTAGAACAATTATAAAACCCCAAACCGTGTCACCCTGAGCCTTGTCGAAGGGCAGCACAGTCTGGGGTTTTATTTCGCTGTTTGTTCTCTTATTGTTCTCTAATTACGTAAGTTTTGGCGATCATATCGTGCAGACCTTGTTTATTCTTGGTCCAGAAGATTATCAAATAACCGATTCCAAGAGTAATGGCACAGACCAATCCACCAACGATTTGGCGCAGTAAAACAACGAGCCACCAATTCATTTTGTTTTCATTTTCTTCTTTGATCAGTTTGAGCTTCAAGGCCATCATACCGGGAGTTTGTTGTTTTAGGGCCAAGAAACAAAGTACATAGGCCAGACCGATCAATCCCGCTACATTGCTGGCAGCACCTTCAGACAAGAATGAGTTTAGAATACCAACAACGATACCAAGAATAATGGCATCAATGATGTAAGATAAAAAACGGATCCAGCCACCGGCATAGTGCGGTGTCCCGAGTTCGGGTTTGCTCATATCCGGTTTGGCTTCCATTGTAGTCTCAGCGGGAACACTATCCATCTTTGGCTAATCTACCATTGGTTTTGCCTCATGAGTATTTTGTTCATCCATATGAACTAATTTATGAGTTAATATTTCATCTATATTATAGCAAAGATTAGTAGTTTTAGGAAATACCAGTCTGTAAATCTTGACAAAGTATGTTAATATTCGTCTTTTATCGATATTGTCGCCAAAAAAGGAGGAGTTCATGCCAATTATTAGAATTAGAAATATCAGAGCGTTGAGACGGTATTTTGAAGTCAGGGATTTTCAACCAAATTTAATCAAGGCCATTTTGGCCGCTTTGGATTATTTTGGTTCCAGCTTGTCCGAAATAGATCTGGATCAAAGAAAACAAGAATTTTTGGCGCGATTTAGTTTTGGTTATTGTTTCCAAGTTCATGAGGATACTTTGATCACCCAAAAGTTGATTGATGCTATAGTCAATTTGCTTCAGTCTCCGATTCACAGTGATGACACACGGGTTTCTTTGTGTGGCAGTGGCAAAGCTGTCTGCGTAGAAACACTTCGACAAAAGGCGGTTGATACGATGATGATTTTTAGAGCGGGATCATTCGTGTAAAACACTTATATCATAAGTGTTTTTGTTTTGTTTGATCAATCAATCTGCTCGTTGGCGATAGACTGACCCCTGGATTAAAAAAACACGCGTTTACGTGTTTAATTCTTTGAGCTGTTGCTTCAAGTCTTTTACTGTTTGCCGATACGATCCGAACATAAACCAATTGCCATGACGAAATGCTTTCCATCTAAGATGTTTGTAGTATTTGATTTGATCTTCAAGATAGTTTCTGATTTCTTCCGGTGTTTGTAGCATTATTATTTTGCCTCTGCTTTGGTAGAATGAATCCAAAGACGCTGCCACAGGCACCGCCAAGGATGTGAGCAAATTCAGAAATGTTATTTTCCTGAGTCGAATTAACAACTTCCTTGGTAATAAAGAGGGCCACAATGAGAATGAACGTCAGAGGAATTTCACCTTCTTTGACATTTACAAATGATATCAGGAGAATCATCAAAAAGACAATTCCACTGGCTCCAATCAGTCCGGTGGAAAAGAATATGGCATTGAGCAGCCCGGTCAAAAGTGCCGTTGATACAATCATGAGTAAAAGCATTTTTGATCCATATTTTTCTTCTAGTACCGGACCCAAGAGTAAAATAAATGAGAAATTGCTGACCAAATGTTGCCAGTTTACATGTCCTAAAATATGGGTGACCATGGTATGATAGCCGAAAATAGAACTGGGAAATCCTGGTCGCGCCGTTACAAAATTCTTGGCCGCATCAGCGGCTATGAAGTCAACCATTAGCATGACCGATGCGAGTAGAGCAAAGGTAATTGTTATTGGCGCATTATAACTGATTCGCGGCAGTTGCATTACTTCCTCCTTTAAAGATTGGGGCTGAATTGGCAACATTAACATTGATTCACACTTTTGTCAATGTCAAGTAGTTTGTGTTTGATTAAAATTATTTTGCGGGGTACCAACTATTGCTTGAAAACAATCGCATTTGGAATGTCTCTTCCTGGACCGACTTTGTATTCATTTTCATAAATTAAAGCCGACGAATAACCACCATCCAAATTCAGGGCAAATTCCATATTTAGATTGACCATGATCTGAGCCAAGTCAGGAACCGTCGCATTTTTGGCCACTATTAAATATATTTTGTTGTTTTTATATCCCAAACCTCCTCGGTTGGATTTTACCGTAAGTTGTTTACTGTCCAAATCAGATTCGGAAACAATATTTATTCCATGCTCTACCAATATTGGTTTGTTGCCAATAGCTGCCTGCAGTATTCCGTATTTGGATTCAAAATTTTTCACACTTTCAAAATCTCTGGAATCCTTGAAATAATAAAATTTATTATCGGTGTCAAAAGCCACAATGGGTCCGGTGGTTGGGTATTTCAATTGATATTCGTTGATCATTTTATCGACCTTAGAATTAAAAACTGGGAAATAGTAGTAATTTACGCCCCCGCAATTATCATAAGCACAGAAATACGACCCGTTTATGGCGGCAAAGCCATTATTTTCAGTTACATACTGTTGTAAGTTTTTTGCTTGGCAGCTAGCATCACAGTCATAGGTGTCGGCCGTCACAGTTAAAATTTCCAAAGTCGGATTAGTCAAATCAATTTCAACTACATCAATTTCAAACATGCCACTTGTAGTGGTTAAAACTTGATTTTCATATTTGGAATATTTTGATGACTGGGGGATTAGAGTCAAGTTTTGACTGGTAATGCCCAAACCCAAATTTCTCATGATCTCAAAAGCATCGGCTGGCCGGCCCAAGTAATACAATTTCAAATCGGTCGGATTGATATACCAGGCTTCACCATTTTTTTCCACCTGCAATAAAATCCGTCCGGAAAATTTCGCTGCCAGGTTTCGATTGGTTCGTAAATTTTGAAAGTTAGTTTCTGAAATTCCCAAGCCCAGTTCTCTCATGATATCAAAGGCATCAGCTGGCCGGCCCAAATAATATCGTTGGTTATCAACCGGATAAACATACCAAGCTTCACCGTTTTTTTCTACGTCAAGTAAAATCTGTCCGGACAATCTTTCAGTCAAAGTTTGAGCTTTTGTTGACAGGGGCAAAAGGGTCAGTAGCAGTAAAGTTAATAAAATGATTTTTTTCATAAAATATAATCTATTGATCTTTGTTAACTCTCTTATAATATCAAGAATTAAGTTAATCGTAAAACAAGCACAAATTAGCCGAACATAATTATGAGCGATTTATTAAAATTATCTCGTCAATTATAAAACCTCCACCTGGTGGTGAAGATTTTTCATGGTTTACCACGAATCGGCAGCCAACGAAGTTGGCAACTGGTTCGTGGCTCCCTGTACGGGTTCAGAACAAATAGGAAATGTATGTTTTAGGTCTTTGTCAGGGGTCGATTTTGGAGCCCATGATGCAGTCGGGTCGGGGGTAAAATAAGGGGTTTTCTAATTTTGTAAATACAATTTACTAATTTTTTGTAATCTTGCTTTTTCGTTTTCTTTTAAAATTTTTATTAAGGATTTAATCTCCCTTTCTGGTTCTTCAACGTAGTCCTTATAACTATTTGAACTAAAGTCTAATCTTAAATAAAATAATTCTATAAAATCTTCAATTATTTCCATTAACTGTTTCACTTCACCAATAGAAATTTTAACTTTTATTTTCTTTATGTCATCATGAGCTAAATATTGATCTCTATATTTCTTTAATTTATTTATTATTTTATCTTTAGATTTAATATTATTTTTTAAATTCTCCAAATCTAATCTAGAAAATTCTTGATATTTATCGAATAGTTCTGGTAGTATACCTCTATTTTTATGATAGATTTGAAAATCATTTTTACTTAATTTTTTAAGATTACTTTCAGTGAAATTTATAATCTTATTGAGTGTTAATGAACTTAAGGAATTATCAAAAAATTTTGCAATTTCGATAAGTACATAAAAACTACACGATTCTTTTGTGGTAATAAAAAAGTATTTATAATCGTTGAAAAGTTTCATATTTTCACCAGCTTTCTCTTTTCCAACAATATTCGGTGCTGATAGAATCGATATGGTGTCAAAGATTTTATGTGCACTTAATATATTTAAATATCTGTTACGCATTTTTTCAACATGACTAAATAGAGATTTGAACTCATTCATATAATTTATTTTAAAATCTGTGTTATTTTCCAATCATCAAAATTTCCGTTAATGTCTACTCTGTGTGTTATCGACTTGTCCTTGAATGATTCTCGAAATTCTGTAACAGAATAACTATATTTGTCGTTACTAGATTCAAGTAATCCTACACAAAAAATTGCCTCAAAGTGGTGTTTACCATAAACAGCTTTTCTGATTTTACTCCTATAAAATTTCCCAGCGCCATCAAAAAACACTACCAATATTTTACCATCATATTTTGATTTGGAAATTTTGAATTTTATAGCGTTGATAATCCTGTCTTCTCCTTTTGGTAGATCGTCAGCTACAGATATATCTAAAGCACATACATGTTCTGTGGGAATCATAACACCCATTTCTCTATCGACCAGAAAGCCATCTCCTTTACAATCATCCATAAACGTTATGTTGTCTCCATGTAATTTTCTCAATACAACACAAATTAACCAATTTGCCCAAATTTCTCTTGGACGGAGACTAAAATTACTCAAATCCCTACCATTCCACAAAAATCTTGGATCTTTTACCAAAGGTTCTAAATCTTTTAATACAATTTTAAAATCTTTGATCAATTTTCTATTCTCTAAATTAATAGAATTAAATGGAATAACATTATTCATAAGTTATTATCTATGAAAATAAAAACAAACGAGCATAACCTCGTTTGTTTTCATATATTGAAGTAAGCCCCACAAACGGGTCGCTTTCACTTATGTATTTGGCTCGGAGACAGGGATTTGAACCCCGATTGCCTGGACCAAAACCAGGAGTCCTACCATTAGACGATCTCCGAACAATTATCGTTGAATGCAAAATTATTGTAGCTACGAGAATATGCTATCATTTAATATTTATCTTGTCAATATAAACTGTTCATTGATTTTTTAACATTATATGATAAGGTTTATATGTTGTTTCTAACGGGGAAGTAAAAAATATGACTGGTAAGCTAACCCAAATTCGTGATTTGAGGTGGGAGGAAGTTTTTTTATTTTGGTATCAAAATGAAGGCCACAATGAAAACTGGCAAAATTTAGCTCGTGATCGCGGGTTTGCTTCTTGGGCTGATTGGCGGCTCCAAAGTTATGCTCAACCTTTCGATTGTCCTGGAGCTGATTGGGCTCTGTATCGAATCGAGAATCCGGCTGAGTTTTTCTCATCTTGTTTTGGGGGACCTTTCCGCACTTGGGTCGATAAATATTATGACGGTCAGCCAACTAAAACTTTTTCTGAATTAATTAATAATCCGGAGCTTATCCAAAAAGAAGCGGTGCAAAAAATGCAAACCGATTTCCCGGTTGGTTCTGTTATTTGTTGCTTGGAGGTCGGGGCAGAAATCTTTGTCATTGAAGGCATGCACCGAGCCTGTGCCTTGGCTCTGATGTATAAAAATGGTCATGAACTCAGTCAGCCAATTACCATTGCTATTGGCCAGTCAAAGTTAACGACATTACCGATTGTGGGTAAAAACACTTCCAGCTAAATCTGGGAGTTTTTGTTTTATCTAGTAAATCACGCTATAATTAAAGGGCTAACAATCTCATATATGAAATACAACAATCTGACTCCGGAAGAAGAAAATGTTATCGTCCACAAAGGAACTGAGACACCATTCTCCGGTGAATATAATGAAAACTTTCGGCTCGGGACATATTTTTGCCGACGCTGCAACGCCAAGTTGTACGAATCAAAAGACAAATTTAAATCCAGTTGCGGTTGGCCCAGTTTTGATGATGCCGTTCCCGGCGCCGTCAAACGGATTTCCGATTCTGATGGCGTTCGAGTAGAGATTCGGTGCGCCCATTGTGACGCTCATCTGGGGCATGTATTTGAAGGCGAGCAATACACGGAAAAAAATGTTCGACATTGTGTTAATTCATTATCCATGAAATTTATTCCTTATGACAAAAAATAAAAATTTAGAAACAATTGTTTTTGGTGGTGGATGCTTTTGGTGTACCGAAGCCATTTTTCATTTAATCAAAGGCGTTGAAAGTGTTGAATCTGGTTATGCTGGGGGGCACGTAGAAAATCCCAGTTATAACCATATTCACTCAGGTAGCTCCGGTCATGCTGAGGTCATAAAAGTAGAATTTGATCCGGAAAAGATTAGTCTTGAAAATTTACTCCGGATTTTTTTTCAAGCTCACGATCCGACAGTTGAAGATAAGCAAGGCTCAGATATTGGTCCGGAATATCGGTCAATTATTTTATGGACTGATGGTAATCAACTGTCCGTCATCAAACCAATGTTAGTCGAAATTCGTCGAGAATTAGACAAGAAAATTGTGACCGAAGTTCAAGCTCTAACCAAGTTCTATCCAGCTGAAAAAGAACATCAGAATTATTTCAAAGAAAATCCCAATAAACCATACTGTGTCTTGAATATTTCGCCTAAAATTAGAAAATTAAAAAAATACTTACAAGACAATGACTGGCTCAAGACTGTATAGTTACCCATAAGGGGTAACACTTTGATAAAATGTTAACATTGCAGCAAAGGGGTTTACACTTTGGGAGGCTAAAATATAATAAATAAACCATTATTTATATATTTTAGGCA
>PFAP01000038.1 GCA_002773615.1 Candidatus Falkowbacteria bacterium CG10_big_fil_rev_8_21_14_0_10_39_11 | reverse complement strand
ATTGTTTTTGCCATAGATATTGCCATATACCAAGATTATACAGTCTTGGGCAAAAACCGCCATATGTGTCGGCACATTACATAATGCTATTGACACCAATCAAAATTCATGATATAATAGAGTATTAAAGACTTCGAGTCTAAAAGACTCATTTTAGTACTAACCTCGGCCAATCGGCCACCAAACCACCACGACAGGAGGGGGAAATGAAGTTTCACAAATATCTGCTTGGCATTTTTGCAATGTTCTTCATCATGGCACTCGGCGGTTGTGGTGTTGAATTGCGCACGACCACCATTTACGACTGTAGTGAGGTCGATTCGGGTAAGGTGAAAGGGTTCATCATGGAGTGTATGCATCAGGTCAAGGACGAGAACTTCGATGAGGTTATGAGCCCCGGAAAGAGTGTGATGCTGGAGAAATGTACCGGCGTAGCGAAATCTACTTTGTGCAAGTCCACACCGGCATTCTACTTAATTATTGTCAACCCAAAACCGACCTAACCGTCGGTTTTTTTCATACAAAAAATCAGTCCTCGGACTGATTTTTATTATCCGCCAGGGGCGGATTGCTTTATAGAGATTTTACTTTTTGGTAGTAGTCGCTTTCTTGGCTACTGGCTTTTTTTCTTCTGTTTTCTTGGCTGGTTTGTCGACCGAAGATTTTTCAATGGCTGGCTTTGAAGCTGCCGCTTTGGCTGCACCGCCGATCTTTAGAATTCTAACTTTGGTAAAGTGTTGACGGTGGCCATATACTTTGTGATAACGAACTTTGGCTTTATATTTGACGACATTAATTTTACGAGCTCTGGCCTGTTCGATAATCTCGGCCTCTACGGTCTTGCCGTCAAGGAATGGTTGACCTAGATCAACTTTTTCACCGGTAGCGTCAGAGATCAAAAGTACTTGATCAAAAGAAACTTTATCACCAGCTTCACCGGGAATTTTTTCAATTTTTAGTTGTTCACCTTCGCTAACCTTATATTGTTTGCCACCGGTTTTAATAACTGCAAAAGACATAATTTAAAATTTAACTAATTTATAGCAATATAATACATTAATAATTTGAACTAGTCAAGGTCTTTTCTCGCCTTTTCAGCGATAATCTTGTAGATATAGCCTGTCAGGAGAATGAACGTTAATAACACCACAAAACCCAATATTAGTAAACCATACCCTGACTGCTGAAGCCAAATCACCATCAGACCGAAAATTATTGAAATTATATACAAAATGACCACTGCCGTCCGGACCGAAAAACCGGCATCAAGCAGCCGGTGATGCAAATGTTTGCGATCTGAGGCCGTAAAAGGGTTTTTGCCCATCATCAAGCGGCGAATAATAGTCCACAGTACATCTAGCATCGGGATAGCGACGATGATAAAAGTAAAGCCCACTTTGCTGCCACTAACAATCGACAAGACTCCCAGAATAAAACCAACCAAGAGACTCCCCCCTTCGCCCAAAAAGGCCTTGGCTGGATTAAAATTGTAAACCAAGAATGATAACAACGCGCCGGCAAAAATTAGACCAATCAAAGCAATGTCTGTTTGTGGCGGTGTGTCAATGATTGAGATAATGAATATAAATACACTGGCAATTACACCGATTCCACTCACTAATCCATCAAGACCATCAAGCAGCTTGGTAGTATACATCGTGGCCAAGAGCCAAAAAATGGTAAACATGTCAGCCAATAACGTAAAGCGATAAGGCAGGCCATGGAACCAAAAGACCGTTGTCTTGTAAGTATCCAAATGCAGATTGCTATCACCAAATGGGCTACGGACCCAATCAATCCCAATACCACTGACGATCACGGTAATAATGGCCGCGAGAGGAAAGATAATTTGCCATTTCGCACTCAAATCTTTTTTATCATCAATCATGCCACCAATAATGATAATGACTGAACCAATTAAAATACCCAGCAAATGTTTCGGTAATATTTTGTATACGGTCAAAGCATCTGAGAACAAATAATATAGACTACTGACAATTAACACTGTTACCAAAATACTCAGACCGCCAATCAGAGGAATATTTTTCTTGTGGATTTTACGATCACTGCCAGGTTTATCTACCAATCTTAGGCGTTTGGCCAAAAATATAAATATCGGAG
>PFAP01000021.1:5048-16049 GCA_002773615.1 Candidatus Falkowbacteria bacterium CG10_big_fil_rev_8_21_14_0_10_39_11 | reverse complement strand
TTAATCTTCACCTGTAAGAGGCATTTAAAAGCCAAATTTTGGCAATTTATGCTGATGAGGGATATGATTTACTCAAGACTATTTATGCTTAAATTATACTAGTGTAACCCTTAAGGGTAACCCAATATTTACAGCTTGTGACGAAAGTATAATTTACTTTTCTTTGTAATTCTAGTTTTTAAAAGTGTAACCCTTGAAGGTTAACTGTACAGTCTGTTGACAAAGAAGTTCGATTATTGTATATTTCTTGATAGACTCAAACAAAAAAAGGGGGAGGGAATGTCTATACTGCGGCAATTGGCCAAAATCGCTTTGACGTCATTTACTAGCTATTGGGAGAAGCTCAAAGTTGATCACATTCACGTTGCCTGTCCGGCTCACCATCTGAGGCACCGGATTTCCAAGTGTTACACCTGTGACAGTATTGGTCTGGTCAAACGAACTTTGCGTCAGTTTTCCATCACATGTCCGCATTGTCAGGGTGTCGGATGTCAATATCAAGGAATGCACTTCGAGCTGAAACAGATTAGTGCGGCATTACTGGCGCAAAAAGCTTTGAATGGTAGGCGTGTAGTGACTGAACGCTTTGAGTCTGTTTGTCTCGGCGGGACAGTGCAGGTGGTTGAACATAGTATCACTTTTGTGTGTTAGAAAATCGAGTAGTAACAACTGCTCTTTTTTATTTGTGATAATAAAAAATATAACTTTTACCGCCATCAACCATAAACCATTTATCTGCTGAGTCTTTTGCTTCAGCGACAATTTTGGTAAAGCTGGTCCAGTAGTCATTGATGACAAAATATACTTGATCCACGTCGGTTTGGTTCATGGCCGCTATAGCCTGAGCTCTAGTTGGATGGTCAAAAACCATTGATTCAAAGTATTGATAAATATTATCTTCAGATCCGTTTGGGATTGAATAATAAAATTGATCACCATAATACTGCTTGAACCCCAACTCAGCGATTGAGGCGGCCGCCACCATTTGATTAGCCAAAACAATATAGTCACTGGTGGCATTTTGGTCAATGAACCGCACCGACTCGAAATCAGCTTTGGTGACATTGTACAATTTACTATTGATATAATCATTATCCAGCGGGTACGTAAAATAAAACGAAGCTGAGATTAATGTTACCATTAATAACAACAGCAAACATTTGTCGAAGCGGGCTTGTTTCTGATTAAACAGTTTGACGCCAAAAACATAACCAGCAGACATTATTGTCGGCCAGAAAAAATATGTGCCCAAATCGAAAATTCGCTCAGTGAAATCAGCTCCATTGCTTTGGGTCACAAAGTTCAACTCAATAAAAGTTTTCATGATTGTAAAGTTCGCAATCATTATTATACCAAAAATCAGAAATTTATGGAATGGTCGCAAGAGATTATTTCGGTATAAATATACTACCGCCAGCATTGACAGTAATAAAAACAGTTTTGTGGCATTAAGCCCATAAATATGAATCAGATCCAGGATTATTCTGTTTTGAGTTTGAACAAAGACCCAGCCGCTTGAAGCTAACCAGTTCAGGTCAAATTTAAAGCTGATTTTGTGGCCTTGTAGCCCGGCATTTAAGATGAATAAAATCGGGAAGATTATAGTTGACATTGCCAGCAAAACCTGGCGGAGAATTTTCTGGTCAAAAAAATTGTACAGCGCGAAAAGTACCAATGGAATTCCATACAACGGATGAATTAGGCAGGTGAACAGAGCTACGGCCAGCTGCCACCGCTTTAACTCGGGTTTGAAAGTCAAAAAAATCACCACCAAAGCCAACAGATTGGTGATATTCTGGGGTGTAGTCATGATAAAATATCCGCTTGGTACAATAAAAATTGCCAACGCCACCAGCCAGGCCGAAAAGGTTCGGGTTTTATTTTTTATAAAAGTGGTAAACAATAATCGGGGAATAACAATCGCGAATGCGACCGGAACGAAAAATTGATTGATTACCGCGATTGGGATCGAGGTCATGAGGTTCAAAATAATGAAGCCCAAATACATCCCAATATAATAAAAAGGTTTTGGCAGCAAAGTCGCTGTAGTCAAAATATTTTCCATACCAGCTTCATGCAACATTGGATCATAACCAAATCCCAATCGGTAGAAAATTGCCACCACCCCGACGAATGTGAAGCTAAAGAGCATTAGAAAGAAAAGATTGGCTTTGTCCGTGGAACGCTTCAAGACAATTAATAAATTAACGACCAATAATCCAAACAAAGTAAAAAAAGTTGTTGGCAGACTGAGCCACGGGCTGGCCACAGCGTCAGTGGTTGAATTGTGAAACAGGATAAAGAAAATACTCCCAGTCAAAATTAAAAATGACAGGTGAAACCACTGAATCGGTGGTCGGCTGATTGTTGGCATTTGCCATGAAGTGTCAATGTTGTTTATATGTAAAACAGATTCAAATAAGAGTAGTAACACTATTGTCACGCCAAATATCAACCACGCCGGAGTTGAGGCTAAATAAAAAAACACCCAAATGATGGACGTTATAGTCAAAAATAAAAAAACCGCGTTGGTCAGAGTGGAGTTTGAGCCCAAAGATGACAGCCAGTTGCTTTTTTTGATACAAAAGCCATAATAAGAGAAGATTAGACCGGCTGATAGAATTCCCAGTAGGGGATTTTGAAAAAATAAAAAATTTGCTACCATTAAGAAGATAGCGCTCAAACGAATAAATAAGCCCCCCTTTGGCTCAATATGAAAATTCATAAATTATCATCGGATTTCAAGAATCAGGTACAAAAAGTAATCTTGTTAGTTTTTGTTTTAGTTTTAGCTGTTTTGTTCAGTCAAAAGCTGGTTCTTGCTAATAGTGTAACTTATGAGGTTGATTTTGTGAAGAGCAACCAGTTTGTTCGCGGTCCTTATCCTGAGGGTCGAGTTGAACAGTCAGAAAGTTCGGTTTTGGTCAAATATGAACCGGTATATTTTTCGATTTATTCTCCTCGACACTTCAAGCAGGCCAAAGTGACGATCAGATACAAGAAAACTGCTGATCTAAAAAGCCAGCTGGGTTTAAAGTTAAACCTGAACAAATGGGCTTTCTTCTTTGAAGATTTACCCGAAACAGGTGATCAGTTTATTGAGTACGAACTTATATTTGATTTGGCTAATGCTGAATATTTCAAGAATAATATCAAATTCATTATCGCCGCACCGGGTATCGATAGTCATAAAGGTGTAATTGAAATCGATCGTATAAAGTTTGATTTACTTAAATAATATGAGCGACAAAACAATTGAAACAATCAATTTTATCAACAACCATGTTTTAGTTTTTGGTTTGTTTTTGTTGTTGCTGGAGCTGTTAATGCCGGGCTTTGTCGTGTATTATATTAACATGAACGTTTTTTTTGTTGTTTCTGGTGTTCTGAAACTAATTTATTGGATATATCAGTATTAGATTTTGTTTCAATGCAAAAATTCTGTTATAATTATTTTATGGGACAAAATATTATAAAAATAAGTGTTATATTAATGATTGTCGTGGCCAGTGTCATCGGTTGTACTTTTGGTTTCCAGCCGATCAACCATTCTATGGGTGCGGATATGCCGGGTATGAGTTGTTGTGGCAGCGATGGAGCCGGGTCGCTCAATCATTATAGTATTATTATGCCGTCCAATGATTTGAATAATTTTGGCAGTATCGTTGGACTGGTTTTTATTTTTTTGTTAAGTGTGATTCCAGTCTTGTCTGGTGCGGTTGTTCGGGGGAATAGCTATATGATTCATTTGTGGCGCTGTGTGGGGTCAGAGGTGCTTTTCAATTTCAATAAATTATTATTATCAAAAGGGTTGACTCAGCCGCTTTTATATAATTAAGAGATTTTTGATGTAAATTTTGTGTTATAGCAAAATTTTTTGTTATTCAAAAATAATTATCAATAATATGAAAAATATTCCAGAAAATAAAAAAATGTTTCTTCTTGGGCTTGGTGGCAGTTTTGGTCTGATGTTTTTTGTTGGATTCTTGATTCTCTTGAGTATTGTTTTGTCCGGGAAGACCGTTGCTTCTGACGATCAGGTAAAGCAAAACAATCAACCGAGCGTTCGAAATCAGGCGCCTCAGCCATCTGCCGCTCCGGCCGGAGATATTAGGTTGGCTGCCATTTCCGCCGATGATCATATTCGCGGAGCAGACAAGGCTCCAATTACCATAGTTGAATTTTCTGACCCTGAATGCCCATTTTGCAAACGATTTCATGACACTATGAATCAAGTGATGGCCAAATATCCGGATCAGGTTCGCTGGGTATACAAACACGCGCCTTTAGATTCACTGCATAGCAAAGCCAGAAAAGAGGCCGAGGCGACTGAGTGTGCTGCTGAGCTGGGTGGTAATGATGGTTTTTGGGCCTTTCTCGACAAACTGTTTGAAATTACTCCATCAAACAATGGCTTAGCTGAGAGCCAACTATATGATATTGCCGATGCTGTTGGTTTGAACAAGACCAAGTTCACCGATTGTTTGAATTCCGGTCGGTACAAAGATAAGGTGCAACAACAATTGGATGAAGCGATCGCCGCCGGGATGCAGGGGACTCCATATTCTGTGATTGTGGCCGGAGGTACAAATATCCCGTTGTCAGGAGCGCAACCGTTTGCCGTGGTTAGTGCCACTTTGGATAGTTTATTAAAATAAAACCAGATCCCGGTCGGGAAAATTCCCGACCGGGCAACAAAATATATGAGCAATACCAGCAAAATTATCATCTGGATTGTGGGTATCGTCAGTTTTGTCGGTCTTCTGGCCGTGATGATTTCCGCGTCCGGCAACAGTTCGGATTCTTTGGCCATCTCGACTGATGCCAACCCACCGCAAATTGAAATTTCACCAACCAGCTATGATTGGGGTAGTATTGGCACCGACGTGGTGGAGGGCAAAGTTAACGTCAAGAATACTGGTGGCAGCGATTTGGTTATTTACAAAATTTCTACATCCTGTGGTTGTACCTCAGCCTCGCTTAGTGTGGGTGATGAATTCTCAGGCTATCGTGCCATGGATCACGGCAGCTTGAAACGAGTTGACATGATTATTCATCCGGGTGAAGAGGGGACATTGTCAGTTCGTTATGACCCGCTGTTTCATGGTCAGCCGGCCGTTGGGACGATCAAGCGATCAATATATCTTCGCAGCAATGATCCGGAAAATCCAGAGGCGGTCGCCAACTTCCAGGCTTATTATCAACCATAAACATAGAAATATAATATGAAAAAAAAGTTGTTGGCGATATTGATATCCTGTATATTGATTCCGCTGTCCGCCTCCGCACATTCCGAAGAATTTCATGTCGGTGATCAGGTACCGCCTCATGGAGAAAAAAAGGTGACCATCTACTTCAATGAACAATGTCATGGTTGCAGTGAATACTTGCATGATCTTGTAGCGCCTTATCTGACCGAGCAAGGATATGAAATCAGATGGCAGGATTATATCAACGATCCTAGCATTAGAGAAGTTATGTTTTTCCGAGCAGAAAAATTGGCCATTCCATTGGAGCTGCAAAGTCATATAATGGTGTATTTTGAACCCAGTCAGACCATTGTTGGTGGGCATTTACCGCTCAGCCTCATGGAACAAATATTAAATCGAGATGAGTCACTTTACCCAGCACCTTTGATTGTTAGTCAGGATGAAATGGTGGACTTTGATGATGCCAAAGCGGTTTCGAATACCAATTATTATGTTTATTCTCCGGGCTATGAAGTGCAGTCGTACTCACTGGAACAAGGGTTGACCAGTTATCAAGATTGGTTCGAGGTAAATCAGGATAACCAAATGGAAGTTGTCACCAAAGGGTTGACGCTACCGCTGGTTTTGGGGGCTGGCTTTGTGGATGGACTGAATCCATGTGCGTTTGGGGTTTTATTCTTTTTTATCGCGGTCCTGGCCGCCTTGAAACGAACCAAAAAGAATATTTTATTGACCGGTGGGGTCTATATCATTGGGATCTTCCTGGCTTATTTATTGATTGGTTTTGGTTTGATCAAAGCGATTAATGTCATTCCCTCACATCATTTTGCGGCCAAGGTTTCAGTGGCTTTGTTGGTTTTGGTTGGTTCGATAAATTTGCTAAATTTGTTGTTGCCGTCATTTAAACTCGGCTACAAAATTCCTCGAATCAGTAAAAGTAAAATTAAGGAGTATTTAATTCAGGGGACATATCCTGCCGCTTTCATTGGTGGTTTCCTGGTTGGTTTATGTACGTTCCCATGTTCTGGCGGTATTTATGTTGGTATTATTGGTCTTTTGTCGATTTCAACCAGTTATTGGTTGGGTGTGGGGTTCTTACTTCTGTACAATCTCATGTTTGTTCTGCCGTTGGTGATTATTTTGCTTTTGGGGTTGAATCCTTTAGTTTTGAATAAATTAAAGCAATTGAAAAGTAAACATTCGAAAGTCATGCATTATCTGAGCGTTGTCCTGATTTTTGTATTGGCCCTAATAATATATTTGTGGTTATAGCTGTGCTGGTTTTAGGAACGTGATATAATTAAATAAACAGATAATTATGATACCGCAAATATTCCTTGGTCTCAAAGAAGTTTTTTCAAAGAAAAGCTATTGGATTCTTAGTCTGGTGGTTATAGTTTTGTTTTGGATTTTGATTCGCCTACTCCAAAGCCAGGATTTCATTCGGTTAGTTTGGACTTCCGGTTTGTTTTCGTTTACTCAGCGGATTGGCTTGACGTCCCAAACCCTATTGCAGGTTTTTTCTCACTTTAGTCTGGCCAGCTTGGTGCTGACAATTATTATTATCATCATGACTGGGATAAATATCAGCTTATTATTTTACTATGTAAAAAAATCAGCTCGACTGCGACGCTCCACCGGTATGAGTTTATTGGGGGTGATTGTTGGTATCTTGGGGGTTGGCTGCTCATCGTGTGGCTCGGTTTTACTCACGTCAGTGATTGGGCTCAGCGCCACATCATCAATTTTGGGCATATTACCATTCAAGGGTTTGGAAATAAATATCTTGGCGATTGTTTTGCTTGGCGTCTCTATCGTAATGATTGCAAAAAAAATCTCCAACCCATTACTATGTAAAATAAAATCATAAAACTATGGATCAACATGTAAGATTTAAGTTCAACAAAATCAACGATCAGATATATTTGGGAACAAACTTTTGTTGTCAAATGCATTTTGATCAAAGTTTACTCAAAAAAGGCATAACCGCAGACATTTCAATGGAAAGTGAGAGGCTCGATCAGCCTAGAGGGGTAAAAGCTTTTCTTTGGCTGCCGACACGTGATCACACGGCGCCGGCCATGGACAAGCTGATGGTTGGCGTCAAAACGATTGCTGAAATGCTCAATCAGGGCCTGAAAGTGTATATTCACTGCAAAAATGGCCATGGCCGGGCTCCAACCATGACGGCCGCCTACTTAATTTATAGCGGATTGTCAGTGCCGGTTGCCATCAGCTTGATCAAAAAGAAACGACCGGAAGTACACTTGGAAAAAGTCCAATTGGATCGACTAAAGCAGTTTGCCAAAAGAAACAAAAAAGCCGAGTAATTACTCTATTTTTTTGTTAATATAGAGCATTATTATCAACAGTTTTAAATTAGTATTTAGGAGTATTTCATTGAGTCAAGGAGCAATGTTTTATTGACAAATATTTTTTTTATGGTAAACTATTTTGTCTCAACACCGGTCGGAGGAAAATGATGAAGGCAAACAAAGTTGTTGTGTCTTTGATTCTATTACTGAGTTCTATCCTGATTTGCTCTTGCATTAAGCAAGAGGCGCGCTGGACCCGGTGTCTAGCCGAAGAAGTAGATGGGAGCGAACTGGCCTGTCTGTTGAACGCTGATCGAAATGGCTTGTCTGCTGAGATAGTAAAACAACATGGCGAACGATTTTTTATGGGAGAATACCTGCGTTTGAATTTTCGGAACCAGCCTAGACGAAAAATCATGCTTGATATTGTGAAGGCCAATCCAGGAATTATTGACGAACAAGGTGTCATGCTTGATGTTTTTGAGACATTTAGAAGTCACTGTGAATGTGATAATGAAAATTCGTTGGCCCAATGTGAGGCTGCTCTGGAAGTGGCAGACTATGGACAGCTGCCCCTCAATCGCAAATACGCCATCCTGGATTGCATTTTGGCTATCAACATGAAACGTAAAAACTTTGATCGAGTAAAGGAGCTGGCCGCTAAATACAATGTGGATTTGCCCAGATATTTTGAGTTTCAGTTTGTTGTACCGCTAAAAGGCAATACTCAGACATTGAGTCAGGAAATGGGCCGACTGATTGAGTCTGCAAGACAAATATTGACACCCAATCAGGTCAATGATGTTTTCTCCGATATAGCCATTCAGTTTACGACGGAAGATCGTTATTGTTCTTTGGTGGCTTGGCATGAGGCTTTTGGCGACATGGCCAATTGGGCTGATGTTGAGAAACAATGCTGGACCAATCTAGCTTTGCAGCAATACGATATTTTCAGCGCAGCGATTCGGACGTTGGTCCGAACACCTAATGACTGTCTCTGGTTGGGAAAACAGTTTCAGGAAACGTGCAACGAAAGCTGTGCTTGTTCGTGTACGATCAAGCTAAAAGAGTTGGCTGAGAATAGCATTTGTCAGAGTGCCACCACCAGCGTAGCTACAGTGGCCTCAGTGCGAAATCATTTTGCTCGGGTGTGTTTTTTTAAAGTTTTACTCAAGCATAATCCAAAAGAAGACAAAGATATTTCAGGCATGGAAATGTGTTACAAACTTTTGCCCAAGGACGAGGAGGTTCAGAAGATCTATTCCGCCTATGCCGCCTATTATTATTTCAAATATGACAATCCTCAGTTGGCTGCGGCATGGTTCAGGAAATCAGGAATCTCTGATGAACTTATGCTCAAGTTGATTGAACAAGATGACCCGTGGAAAATGATTATTACTTTTCTTTATCATAACAAGTAACCACAACGCTGGTGCTTTTTTTTTGCAAAATTATATATTGTGCTTAAATATCACGTAACAAAAAGCCGAGTATTTTACTCGGTTTTGTCGTTAATTATAGACAAGAATACCTTGCTCCAGCAGTTCCTGGATTAGATTGGGAAGGGCATACGTCGGATCAGCTTTCTTATCGGTCAGTGCATCTTGAAGGGATTGCTTGATGTCAGTATTCCATTCAGCCAGGGCCAATTGGAATCTAACGATTAGAGTCCGAAGCGGAGTCACTGGCGGCAGCATATACAGCCAGAAGTCACACTCTTCGAGAATTGATGCAATCATTCCGGACATGAGATTCAATGTTGCGATATTATCAATTCGACGATAAACATCAAACGCTGATCCCAGCTGAGTCTTGAGCTTGGTAATTCGTAGTACCAGTACATCTCGGAAACTGATCATCTCTGTAGCGGCACTGACAAAATCAACCATTTTCCTTAGCATTGCTTCCTCCTGAGGTTGGGCGACTGGTTGGAGATAATAAACGAAAAACGGTTAATATCGGTCAAAATTAAGCAAATATGACATATATTATGTTTGTCCCACCGCTTCACGATTTAGTTTTTTCGACTGTGAAAGTCCAAAAGCACCATTAATTCTAACTTACAATGTATTGATTGTCAAGTTTATACTAAATCTGTATTATTCGTAATATCTGTAATCAGGATTGTAAAACTTGACAAAATTATTTAATTGTAGTAAGGTAACACGTTGATCATTTACATTCCAAAGTTCATATTCCAGCCGTTTAAAGCTGGGAGGAGGTCTATCTGCGTGGTAAATCATAAATCATTTTGTAGCCGGTCAATCACAAGTCAACTCAACCGGTCACAACAGGAGGCTTTATGAGCAAGGTCGTTGACAAGAAGCGTGTTGGTACCAAGGCACAAAAACCAATCGATTTGACCAGTCCAGGAGCACTGGATACGGTCAATCGGCAGGTGACTTCCGTTGAGCAGCTTCAGCCCGATGATGCTGATTTTAAGCGAGCCGAACAGGTGGTGGCGTTTTTGCTTGATGAAGATAGCCGTGAGAATCCGACGACTCGTTATGCCAAGAGAAGTTTTGTCGATAAGCTGGGAGAAGAAGCTCGGGATCAGGTTCAAAATGCCAGTGAACTGGTGAATACCAAGTTTAGCAAAATCAGAGGTTATGCGAGTAAGGAGACCAATCCTGTAATTGCATCGATGATTAAGCTCGATGTTGTGAGTAATGAATTTTTCCCCAGTGCCGGCATTGGTCCTGACGGACCACTGCGGAAGCTATTTATTGCCCTGCGCATGGCCAGTCCCAAAGTTCACAAGTATCTGCTAAAGTATGAGCGGGGAAAGACCGTAATCAAAGAAATTCTGGCCGCTCAGGAAATGTCCAGACAGGTAATGGCCAATGATTTGGAAGAATTTGAAGTTCGGCAAGCTCAGCTTCTGACCAGCCTGTATCAGCTCAAGGCGTCGCTGCGGGAAATTTTGGCCGCCAAGGCTTTGATCGAACAAAGAATTGAGAGCGAACAGGATCAAGAGTATCGAGAATACATTCAGATTTACATCTATCAGCCCATGCTCACTGTTGCTCGGACATTGGTTCAGATCATGCAGAGTAAGGAAGAGAGTTACTTTATTGGTGAAACTTTGATCACCGGTAACCGCCACCTGCTGAATGAATCAAGATTGACGACGATCTTGACCGTTGATGGGTTGCAAGATGCGATGATGAATATGGTCGGTCTGCAGCACCAGAAGAATGTGATCGGTATGATTCGCGATACGCGGGCGACACTGGACAAGATCAGACGGTTTAACGCTGATATGACCGAGAGAAATATTGATGAGATGATGAAGCTGGATGTTGAGTCAATTGAGCAGATGGCTACGGCGGTAGAGACGCTGACTCGTCTCAAGGATTCAATTGCCAAATTCAAGCAGCATCAGCTGGCGATTTTGCCCAAATTGGATGAAGCGGTCAAGCGGCATACGGCGTTGGTTGAGGAGACCTTGGGTGAGATTAGTGATCGTGAAAAGT
>PFAP01000021.1:994-4972 GCA_002773615.1 Candidatus Falkowbacteria bacterium CG10_big_fil_rev_8_21_14_0_10_39_11 | reverse complement strand
TTGCCCTTTTAAACCAAGGACTTGATTAGGTGTTTTTAGGTTAAGGGTACAATGTTGAAGATCGTTGTAATACATATTCCAAAGTTTAATTTTGTATTTTAACTCTTCCAGATTAGCATATTTGACACAATCATAAAATGATTGCTGATCAGAACGATGACTTCGTTCTACTTTCCCATTTTGTGCGGGTTTACCGGGATCAATTAAATAGTGGATAATGTTTAAACTTTGACATAACAGATCAAAGCTGTGTAACTTTGGATTTAATGGATCAATTGATTTCGAATAGCCGGTATATCTGTTTGTAAAACAAGAACCATTATCCGTTTTAATCGCTCGAATTTTAAATGGAGCAATCTTTAAGACTTCTTTTACAAACAAACAGCGGAATAACTGCTCATATCATCATATATGGCTAAATATCTCCACCGGCTGGTGCAATCGATCATGGTAAATTGGTAGTATTTTTTATCATTAATGCCACCAGGGACATATTTAATATCAATCTCAACCAACTCACCCGGAAGCAGAGGGACTTTGATATATTTACATTTCAATTTCCTAGTTCGATATTTTCTTGTTAGTCCTTCGTTTTTAATGACCTTGCCAACAAGCCTTGCTTTAACCGCAATACCGATATTTTGTAGGTCATGAGCTAATTTAAGAGCACACTTCTGGTCTCTTTTTCTTTGCTCTATGATTTGCACTTTGACATGAATTGGTGTTTCATTTGGGTGTGATTTGGGTCTGGTTGTCTTTGGTTCCAAACCATCTATACCAAATCGGCGATAACTGGAAAGCCAATTTTTGAGGGTTCTTTCACTAAATGGAGCAACTTTAGCCATATTCTTGATTGTGATGTCTTTCTCTAAAATTGGCTTAATCCAACGAAACCGCTCGTCTGAGATTGATTCTGGCATACTTTTTGACATATGTCCCAGTTTACCAGAAAGTGCAATATGTATGTGCACATTACCTCTATTGACAAGGATACTTGTTTGTGTTACGATTGTTGGTCATATCCTACACCAAAGGAGGTCATGATGATGCCGATTATTCTCTTGGGTGTGACCGGTGTTGTGTCTGTGGTGCTAATTCTGGTACTTCTGGGGCTTTCAAGTGAACATGAACCGCCGCATGATTTGATTGTTATTTGTGGTGTAGCTCTTTGTTGTACTGTTGGCTATAATGGATTAAGCTCTTTATTTGTTGAATTTGCTCTTGAAGAAGGGTATGTTGTGTCAAAGGATAATCTTAATGATTTGAATGAGAGGGCTGTTTGGTGTACCAATGGTTGTGCTAATGTTTCCAATGAGATGAGTTTTGATGCGTTGGCTGAGTTGGGTAATCATACCACTTTGAGGTATACTATCGTGATTGTGCCTGATAAAGAGAACTTTCCTTATTTTGTTGCCAAGTTACCATTCAATGATGATCATCCGCTCACAGAATCAGAAGTCAAAGATTTTTTGGGTGACTTGCTTACTCCGTTGATTCTTGATTTGAATAAACGTTTGGCCTTGTTGGAGTTGGCTCACATGGAGGTTTTGAATTCGAGTGTGATGACACCTCGTCCAGAGCAGGTGACCAAAGCGATTCTTGTTGGTGAGATATACAAATATCTTCAGCCCAGGTTGATGCTGATGGGCTTCAGGTTGGATCGATTGGAAGATTTTAGGATTACAAGCCCTGAACGATCATGATTGCTTTGATTTTGAACATAGCCAATGGCTGTGTTTTTTGATACTTGACAAAGGGCTTTTTTTATTATATGCTTTGGGGTCAATAAAAAACATAAAGGACATAGCTGTGCGCTATGAGGAGGTAGTATGGCTGAAGCATTGGTGTTTGTTTTTTGTCTTTTAGCCTTTATGGGTTTTATACTTTTTTTGGGTGGTTTGGCCGATCATGATCGTGGTGCTTTCAAATTTGGTTTGGGGATGATCGGTATAACAGCTATATTTTTTCTTCCAAGTTCTTTGTATATAGAATATTCAGGAAAGCATACCAGTGTAGTTTTGAAAGATGAACCCAACGTTCGATATTCTCAAGTCTTTTGTCTTGATCAGTGTGCAAATGTTCCAGATGAAATTGTAATTAGTGGTAAGGTCAGAATGAGTAATGGTGATGGGGTTAATTATGAATTGACCATTGTGCCGCATGATGATTATTTTGGATTTTTTGTCGCATCCTTGCCTTATGCTGAAAAACCGCTCAAAGCTGAGGTTGTAAAAAAGTATCTTTTGGATATGTTGGCGCCGGAGATTTTTTCATTTTTAGATTATATTGAAGCCAAGCCGGTGTTTGAGGAATTGAAAGTGACAAAATCCAAATTGATAACGATCAAGTTGACTGATGTCGAGCGAGGTAAATTTTATATTGAGCTTTGGAGTTATTATCAGCCTATCCTGTTGGTACATGGCTGGCAAATAAAGGACATGACAGGTTTTGATGTCGTTCGCCATTATGCCTCAGAATCACAGAGTATGAATTTTGAAAGTACTAATTAACATAGTAAATTACTATGTTTTTTTTGATTAATTCAGACGTCAAATTTTTGTGTTTGGTATAGCTAGTGCTTGACAATTTGTTCATTTTGTAGTAATCTCTAAGGTCAACAAAATTTAGAGGGGGATACATGGACGCCACTGGTTTCTTGATCTTAATGTTTATTGTTACTTTGCTTGTGGGGATATTTTTTATCATCTGTTTAACTGAGGGGGAATTACTCACGACTCATGGTCGAATCTCCATTATCTTGCTTTTTATATTCGGTATGCCGCTTAGTTTGTCGTCGATTTATGTTGAGTATTCGAATGAAGATACTTTTGTGATTCATAAAGAATACAGTAAAAGTTGGTTGAAATATCAAAAAACTGATCATCATAGATTTTGTTATAGTGCTTGTGCCAATATCCCAAATTCTTTTGATGTTTCCGGTTCGGTGGTTTATGATGGCAGTATTTATGTGAGTTACAAAATTAAGATCGAACCGCAACCAACATATTTCGATTATTTTGTTGAGAGTTTACCATTTTCTGTGACTACACCGATTTCGGTTGATGATGTCAGAGAAATCTTAAATGAGAAGTTGATTGTAATTAGTACTGGGTTTTATGAGGATATCCGGGAAAGTAGGAAAAAATTGGCAAGGGAAAGTGAGATGAATTATCCGACACCAGAAATGCAAGTTTATGTAGATTTGAGTGCATATTTTGAACCTAGATTGATCAAGTTTGGCTGGACGATTAAACAAGTTGATAACATTGAAATTAAAGGGAAATAAATCAAATGGGAAGAGAGGGGGGATGGCACTGCTATTCCAATTATCATTGGTGGGGTTGATGATGGTTGCTATTGTGTGTTGGTGTTATTTTGATGATCGTGGTTTTGGAATTATGATCTCGATAAGTCGAGCTGTCATTATTGTTTTAGGGCTTACACTGTTATCAACGCCGTTTTATGTGGAGTCAAATTTTGCGAGTATGTCTGTTTTGAAATTCAATGAAGATGGATCAATGAGTTTTGGCGCAGTGTCTTATTTTTGTACTGATAACTGTGTTAATTTGCCTGATAATCTTGTAAACAATTTTCTTTGGCGTAATGAAAGTTGTGCAATGGTTTTTGATGTTAACACTAGGCTAATGGCTAATGACAATCAATCTGGTATAAAGAAACTACTTGGTCAAGAAGCTTGGACAGACTATTCTTGGCCAGTCTCCGGCAAAGAAGTAACAGAAATTTGGGATGTCAGGATTGAGGGGATTAAAAAGGATTTTGATCGCAATTTTTCTTTGCCGAACAATACTCAATGTCACAACGCAGACAAAATACAGATGGCTCAGTTAGTTCAAGATTATTTGGATGTAAAAATTCGTGAATATGGTTATCGGATTCAATCTGTAATAGTCCTGTATGTGTTTTAACGGTAATCATATTACCGTTTTTTGTTATCGGCAATCGTGGAGAGTGAAAGGC
>PFAP01000021.1:0-978 GCA_002773615.1 Candidatus Falkowbacteria bacterium CG10_big_fil_rev_8_21_14_0_10_39_11 | reverse complement strand
TAGTTAACCATAAGGGGTAACACTTTGATAAAATAAGGGTAACAAAGGTTAACTCATAATATTAAAGTAAAATATGGCTGGTTCACCTCTTAGCGCTCCTAAAGAAATTAGAGGCCGATGGTATCTGCAAACCGATAAATATGGCAAAACGGTAATGGAAGTTTGTTCAATTTTTGGTATGTCTCGAAAAACATATTACAAATGGTACAATAGAGATCATGGACTGATAAAATCAAGTAAATACATCTCTAGGAAAATACACCCCCATACCAAGTTAACATTCAAAGTGAAGAAATTAATTCAAGAAGCCAAAATTAAATACAATTACGGACCCAAGAAGATGAAATTTTGGTTAGATAAGAATCATCAAATTCAAGTTTCAAGTACAACCATATATAAATTTTATAAAAGAAAAGCTCTAATCAGAAAACCACAGAAGAAGCTTAGGTGGTATACACCACTCAAAGAGCCATATAAAGCGATTTTACCTGGGGAAAACGTACAGATCGATGTCAAATATGTGCCTGGTGGCAATCAAACGTGGAAGTATCAATTTCGGTTTATTGACACAGTAACTAATCTGCAATTTTCGGTTGATATGACAAATCGGGAGTCTAAAACAACGATCAAGGCGATGAAACAAGCAAAGCAATATTTCCCCTTTGAAATCAGTGGAGTGCAAACAGACAATGGTTCAGAGTTTCGTGGTGACTTTCACCGATATTTGATTCAAACAAATATAATTCATCGCTACATTCCCAAAAGATCAGCTCCGTGGAACGGCAAAGTGGAGCGGGCGAACCGCTCAGTGGACGATGAATACTACTTAAATTCGACTAAACCGTGGAAAACTTTGAAAGAATATTTTAACTGGTATAATTTTGACAGACCGCATGAAGGCAAGGGAATGAACGGTTTAACTCCACACGAAAAATACCTTATTTTAGCCTCTAAATGTGTAACCCTTGAAGGTTAATT
>PFAP01000029.1 GCA_002773615.1 Candidatus Falkowbacteria bacterium CG10_big_fil_rev_8_21_14_0_10_39_11 | reverse complement strand
GCGCTCTTCTTTGATTGTTTTTGCCATAGATATTGCCATATACCAAGATTATACAGTCTTGGGCAAAAACCGCCATATGTGTCGGCACATTACATCTGCCCCTTGACAAAATCGCCGTTTTGCGCTAAAATAAGTAGTTAACATCATAATCTACTTGACGTGTTAATATATAGTGTGTACAATACACTATGTAGTACCTTACAATTCAAGAAATAGCGATCAACCCCAGGAGGAGAAATCATGGACTTTGCAACCAACGATCAAGTCAGACACAGCTTTGTAGAAATCCTAACTTGGAGTGAGACTGGACATAAAATTGTATTTTGGCCGGGTCGAGCCAAGTTTCCTCACATTGGTCACCTCTCATTCTTGAAGGCTTTGCATAACAAAGGATACAAGCTACTGATCGGCAATGGCTCATGCTATTCAATCGATCCCCGCAATCCTGTACACGTATTCCAAATTCAAGTTATGCTGGCTCAGTCGCTTTTGAAAGAAGGAATTCCCGAAAAAGACTTTCTCTTTGTTCCAATTCCTGACTTTCCTGATGATGATGAACAGTGGGCTCTGTACATTGCCAATATTCCCCACTTTGAACTTGTTGATGCAGTAGCAACTGATAATCCTGAAGTAATCACTGCCCTGGAAAAGCATCTGCCTGGACGGCATCTGAATATGCTCAGGCGCGAAGATGTGATTTGTGATGAAGATCTGATTGACATCTGTGCGACTCAGCTGCGTGAAGCACTACTTCACAATAATGTTGAGACATGGATGAAGTTTGCTGCCACCGGTACACGAGAATTCATCCTGCATACTTTTGACTACGCTCAGATCAGACGAATTCTTCTCGGAAACGAAAAAGACTTTGTGCCCGGTCGTCAGTGTGTTGACATGGTTATTTTTGTAAATGATGGGATTGAATGGAATGTGTTGGTTGGCGATCGACGAGCTGACAAGGACGACTTTCCCAACAAGCGGGCTCTGCCCGGTGGTGGGATTGATAATTATGAAAGTCCGCCAGCCGCTGCAGTCAGAGAAATGACTGAAGAAACTGGAATCGAAGCCCAGATCACTTATCAAAATACTCTCCCGATGGAGATGGTTCTGGGTTGTAAGCTGGCTGCGCTTCATTTTGTCGACATGTACTCGTCCAGAGATCCGCGAATCGCTGGAACCAAGGGTGGGTCAAGTCTGTGTTTCATGACCATCTTTGACGGCGGCAAGCGCGAATTCGAAGATATGCTGGTAGCAAACTCTGACCTGGTCAATCTCAGACTAGAACGAATAAGTACAGTACTCGAACACGGTTTGGCCTTCCAACAGACCCAAATGCTCCGTGATGCTTTCCGCAAACTGGAACGGATCAGGAGGCGGTAACATGAAAGACATGAAAGTGTTCGTCTATGCTGATCCATACTTGCCCGATGAACGAATCAGATCAACGTTACATGATATTCAAAAATACTTTGCAGTGGTACCCGAACCGGAGTCAGCTGAATTGATTTTTGTTCTTGGTGGCGACGGAGCAATGCTTGACGCTATCCGCGCCTATCATTCTTATCACCTACCATTTTTCGGGGTCAATTTTGGTGGCGTAGGCTTCTTGCTCAACGATACAAAATACCTAATCGAAGATGACATGGACAACGCAGTAAGAATGTCGGATAGTATTGATTTCCCACTTATGGATGTCAGTGTAACAATGGAATCCGGTGAAGTAGCGAAAACATTTGCATTCAACGATGTATACACTCAACCTGGTAAGGCTCATACTTGTTGCCATAGAATTCTAATCAATGGTGAAGATTTGATGGCTGAATTTGATGAACCGGTATTAAGAGGAAATGGTATTATTTATGCTACGCCTGGTGGATGTACTGCATACAGCTATTTTGCGGGCGGAGTTTATACGCTTCCAGATCAAGGTCAGTTTGTATTAACTCCAAATGTGGCTACTCGACCCAACTTTCATCGCTTCCGCTCTCGAGCAATTCCAGATAGTTCTATTGTAACCATTGAATTGCTGGAACGTCACAGACGAATGCAATATATTATCGCCGATAATCAGGGTTTTGAAAATGCTGTGTCAGCTACAATTACTCGCTCAACGGAAACTGTGAGACTAACTTTTCTCAAGCGTTTTCATTACTATGAGAAAGTAATTAGATCATTCTCGTACAACGGACGCTAAAAGTAGGGGGCGAAATGAAAGATGATTTGCTTCATGTCGATGCTATGCTGACAGACCTGTATCAGCTGACAATGGCTTATGCATATTGGAAGAGTGACAAGCATGAAGAAGAAGCGGTCTTTGACCTCTTTTTCCGTAAATGTCCGTTCAATGGAGAGTTTGCAATTGTAGCTGGAATTGAACAGTTCCTAACATTTGTTGAAAACTTTGGCTACAATGATGAAGAAATTGAAGTCTTGAAGCGGTTGATGCCAAATGCTGATAGTGGTTTTTGGGAATGGATCTCCAAGGTTGACGCCAGTCAACTTCGTATCATGGCCATGACTGAAGGTTCCGTTGTATTTGCTCGAGTTCCCCAGATTTACGTCAGGGGTCCACTCGGAGTGGGTCAACTTCTCGAAACAACCAGTTTGAATCTGATGAATTACCCAACGTTGATCGCGACTCAAGCAGCCAGACTTCGAATGGCAGCTGGCGAGAACAAGACCCTGATTGAGATGGGACTACGTCGAGCTCAGGGACCAAATGGGGCTTTGTCCGGTGCACTTTATAGCTACATTGGTGGGTTTGATTTTACCAGTAATGTCAAAGCATTTGAAGTCTTTGGCATTCCGGCCAAGGGAACTCACGCACATTCGTTTGTGACTGCCTTTACTGGATTGGATGAGGTAGCTGATTGTCAGTTGAAGACAAGGGCGATTCATTATCGACAGGAAATGCTAAGACTTTTCAATCTTGACGGGACCAATGATGGAGAACTCGCAGCCTTTATTGCCTATGCTCTGGCTTATCCTGATACTTTCCTGGCTCTGGTTGATACGTACGATACACTCAAGTCTGGCGTGCCAAACTTCCTGGTGGTGTCACTGGCACTGGTTGAAATGGGACACAAGCCCTTTGGAATCCGGTTGGATTCTGGGGATTTGGCTTATTTGTCAAAAGAAAGTAGAAAAATGTTTTGGGCTTGTTACCATCACTTTATTCGCTCTGGAATTGACCTCAAAAAACTGATGTTTCCATGTAATCTAGCTATCGCTGCTAGCAATGATATTAATGAAAAGACGCTGCATGCACTCAATGCACAGGGGCATGAGATTGATACCTTTGGGATTGGAACTCACAACATCACGTGTCAGGCACAGCCGGCGCTTGGTGGCGTCTTTAAGCTGGTGGAAATTAATGGTAAACCTAGAATCAAGCTATCTGAAAATCGAGAAAAAGTAACAATTCCTGGAGCCAAGATTGCGTTCCGACTGTATGATGACAGAAACGTACCAGTAGTCGATGTCATGTGTTTGGAAAATCAAGATGAAGACTCGTTGCCGAAGGTTGGCAAGCCGATTACTTGCCACCACCCATATGATCCATACAAGAAAATGACTGTAACCCCCTCCCGAATCGAGAAGCTTCACATGTTGGTCTGGGATGGAAAAAGGCTGATCCCAAATTGGTCACCTATTTCTGCAAAGATTCACTGCCAAACTCAATTGAAAAATATGAGACCTGATCACTTGCGACATGTCAATCCGACTCCGTACAAAGTGGCACTCAGCAAAGAACTGTATGATATGATGCACGATCTGTGGCAGAAAGAAGTCGGGTAAAACGAATCCTTAACATCACTTAACAATGTGGTGTTTTTTTGTACTACAAATTACAAATCTGTTACTAATCTACGAATACCTTAATTTGACCGATATAGTAATTTGGATTAATATATTGATGTCCGCCACTACTATACTAAAGGAGGTAAAATGAGAAATTTAGCATCAGACGAATTTGAATTTGATGAATTTTTAGATGATGATGAGGTAGAAACGGTGGTATATACTCTTGAGGGCATTTATGGAATTGAAGTTGAAGGACCGTCGATGACGGCAGAGGAAAGAAAAAAATTGGGAAACAAGCTTTTTGGTTCAAATTTTTAAACTACATAAAATGTAGTTTTTTTATTTGCGTTGACAAAAACGTTAATTTGCGGTACAAAGTAATGTCACTTGAACTTTAACAACCAAAAGGAGGTAGGTCATGGGGAATACACTGCGTGTAAGCTTGACCGTTTTATTCATTTTGACTGCCATTATTTGTGTGGGCTGTAAGAAAAATAAACTCCATCCCCCCCCACAAACTGTAAAACTGGAAACTATCGAAACGGTTGAACCAGATACGGTGATAATTAGTGAGCCATCAGAATCCATACGGAAAAAAGATCTGTCCAGAAAAAAACTTATAGAAATTACAGATCTCATTGCTGGTTTTAAACTTAAAGTGAAAGATCTCAATGAAACAATTCAAGTTGTTGAGGCTATCATTGATGAAAACGTCACTCAAATCAAAGCTGAAAAAAGCCGCACTGGGAAATATAGTTATGATGAAGCTGCCAAGAATGAAAGAATTCGTACTTGTTTGGAAGCGATCAAGAAAGCGCATGCTCACAAGCAACTCTTGATTGAAGCGGCAAAGCAAACTACTTTTGCTCAAATCGATTTGGAAGGAATGAAAAAGCAACTTGATCTGGATATTCTTGTCCTCGATAAGATGGAAGATGAAAAACTGGATGATTTGGTAAGCCGGATGAATTTGGTTATCACCAAATGGCAACCGATTTCTACAAAATCACCATATCCACCGGTACAGCCATCTGAATTAGAAGATTTGGATGATATTTATGACAAATATATTGCAAAAGAAGAAAGAGAAAAAGAACAGAAAATAGAATTGAAGCTTCAGCGTGAGAAAGACGATCTACAAAAAAAAGAAGATGTGCGCAAGAAGCGTATATATAAACAAAGACGCGCTGCTGCTGATAGAGCGACGGAAAAGGAAGCAGAAGAGCTTCGACAACAGCATGAGGCTGAAGCTAAACGCCAGGAAGAAGAAAGAAAAAAGCGTGAGGCTGAAGAAAAGGCCAAAGAGCAACGTAGGCTTAAAGAAAAACTAGAAGCTGAAGAAAAGGCCAGAGAAGAGCATAGGCGACAAGAAAGACTTGAGACTAGGGCAAGGCATAAGGCTAAGACTGCGTGGATGATTAAAGAAGCAGAATATGATGAAGACCCCAGAAGCATTGAGGGATTAAAAAAAGAAAAATGGTTTAAAAGTGAAACAAGGTATCGCCGATATGGTAAAAAAAGACCACCAATATATGACGAATCGTATGTCGCGGTTTGTACTTGTGATGGTTGTGGTGGAACTAGCAGGTATACCGTAAAAGCGTCATCAGCAAAAACACGCTGTTTGGCATTAAGATGCCCCCACCATCATTGGAGGCTAAATTTTAAATGGATTCAAAAGAAGTGGATTATCAAATTTTCAGAACCAGAGGATTATGATCAATAACTAATATCAAAGATGTTAGTTTTTTGTTGGCCCAATTGACAAAAACACATTTTCGCAGTAAAAAGTAATGTAATCGAACATTTACAACCAAAAGGAGGACGCTATGAGAATTCGGCGAATTTTGTACATTGCCCTTCTACTTACCTTTATGATTGTCGGCTGTGACAAACCGGCAAAAAAAACTACCCCCAAGAAGATAAGGTCTGAAGTACCGACTCAAGAAAAAATAATTCCAGACCAAAAACAACAAGAGAAAGCGGCAGAGGAAAAGCCAGCTCTCCCAATTCCAAGTGGGAAAACCAGAAAAGAACTGGCCGAAGAAAAGATCAGCCAAGTTCGTAAACTATTTGCTGCATTGAAGCAAAAACGAGAAAATCTCAAAGAGGACATGGATAAAATCAATGCTGAGATTCAATTATCTATTGATGACATCAAAGCTGAGAGACAAAAAACCGGTCTCAAAGAGTCTGATGAAGCAATCAAAGATATTAATATTGAAGCTTCTCTGAAAGCAATTCAAAAAGCCCATGCTTATCTTGATATTGTCACGGAAGAGATTCAGCTGGTAGAAAAAAGCCGCGCAGAAGTCAAGGGAGCTGAGAAGCAACTTAGACTGGACATTCTCATGCTGACCCGTCGAGATGAAGCTGAAATCGATAGAATGATTACCGATTTGGATCTGGTTATTACCAGAATTCAGCCTGATGCCCAAAAATTGATATTTGAAAATAAAGCTCATACCCTAATGCCGCTACCTGAAATTTATGACAAGTACATTCTGGAAGAAGAACGGAAAAAAGAACAAGAGCTAGAAAAAGAACGTCAACGTCAACGCGAACTGGAACAAAAACGAGATCTTGAATCAAAGCGTCAAGAGGAAGAACAGCAACGCAAGCTACTAGAAGCTCGCCGTCAAGAGCAAGAGCGCCAGAGACTGGCAGCAATCAAAGCTCGCCAAGAAGAAGAGGCGCGTCAGAAACAAAAGATAATTGATGAAGCAAACAGAATAAAATTGGCAGAGGAAAGAGCAAAAGAAGCGGCTCGAAGACAAGTCGAGCGTGAAGAACAACAACGGGCTGACGCCATTAGAAGAGCGGCGGAAGCTGAAAGACAGCAAAAAGCTGCAGCGGCAAGAAGAGCGGCACAAGCTGAAGCTGAAATTGCTCATGTAAAGATAATTTCACCGGCATATACCGATTACATTCCCGGCTGTAATCGCCGAGATACATGCGAGGTGCGTTGGTCAAACAGTGACACATTAGTTGCCTTTGTGACTTCACAAAAAATTATCATTAAAGAAATGAGTCAGGGTGCTACGAGTGAAATTGAACGATTTGATCATGATCAATATTTTATTGATGCTGCCTGGTCTCCAGATAACAAAAAAATGGCCCTACTCGCAACTCATTATTGTGAATTAGAGCGTGGAACAAAGGCAACAACACTCTCTGTTTGGTCTTTTGATGGTGGTCGGTCAGTTTATTCGACCGATTTACCTTGCAATAGAGAAATGAGAATAATCAGTTGGCGAGGTAATCATATTCTGATTCATACGTCGGTAGTCCAAGGTATTTTTCTTGATTCAACCGAAGATTCGCCCGTTTATATTGTCAATCCCAGCAGTAATAGTAACCAAGCAACATCACCCTTTCGAGCTTTTTCAGTAGTTTGGAAGGACGATAAATCATTTTTTTATGGACAGACCAGGACCATTGGCCTTTATGATTTAAACAGCCGCAAAACTGTTGCTCAATTGAATGAGTGTCCCAAAGATGCTGATGCGACACTATATTACACCTTTTGTCCCAGTTCGATCAAAGTGCTCAGAATGACTTATGATAGCAATCGTTTAGCGGCCTTTGTAAATACAAAAGATGATAATAAAATCTCTGTCTGGAACACACAAACTCTCAATAAGGTTTTCTGGTTCGGTTCTGATCTCCCCGATTTCTTTTGGTGGAATGCCGCCTTATTGTACGTCGTTCCAGCTAGAACATTATATAAAGTTGACACAGTCGCAAAAAAACTTTATGAATTACAGTTTACAACTGAATTACCACAACGATACTACACTGATCAAATAAGGTTTCCCAATAAGCCACACTTATTTATCGACAAGGGAACTGAACTTCCACTACTCCACGAAAAAACTGGTAGTGCGCGGGGAACTGTCTTTGTCAAAAGCACTAAAAGCTCAAACACTGTTGCGGCCTTAACCTGCGAGTTCAATCTTAAGAACCCAATGATTGCCTGGCAACCGAAAAGTCACTACGCATTGGCCATTGACGCCGGTCAAGTTTGTATGTGGCGAGTCGCTGATATTAACTAACATTAAATATGTTAGTTTTTTTATTGACAAATAATATCTTTCATGTTAATTTTACATGTTCATTAACAACAAAAGGAGCTAAAAATGCTCAAGAAACTGGCGCCATATACCTTCCCGATCATTGCTATGGTAATTTTCCTGGTCCAACAAAGTAATGGTTCAACAGTGGGAGCATTTCGAGAGGCTGGTTACTTTTTGTACAAAGCGAATTTAATCGCGTACGGTATCATCATCATCGGCTCGGCCCTGCTATCGCTAGTATTGCTGCCATTGCTAATAAAACTCCTCAATGCTGGGGCTCTAAAAGAAATGGATACTGAAAAATTGGTGGATATTGCAAACAGAACAAGAAAAATCTTTTCACCTCAGTTGCTGCTCAAAATGTTGGTCGTAGATATCCAGAGAATTGTTGGCGGCTGGGCGATTTATAAGTCCACTCTGTTGGCTCAAAACATGAGTGAGCTCAACATTACCTATCTTGCATTAGGTGTTATGTTTGTCTGCAGCGGCTATCTGGTTCCTTGGAGTAGAATTTTGAAAACGCTGCCAAAGGAGGCAAAATGATTCATCGAATTCAGAGAATCATTCCAATTGAAGTCACAGATTACCTGAGAAATTTGATTCAGACATTTCTTTTCCCTTGGCCGGAAGCGCTAGTATTAGTGAGACATGCTGAGTCGCTGGCAAATTATGAAACTGACCTGATTCGTGATGGTGTAATCACCGGATATACTGGGAAAGTAAAAGATAAACGAGATATGGATGTTGAATTGACTGAACGCGGTCATGAACAGGCAATCATGACTGGAATCTGGTTGCGCGAAAGATTCCCAGAATTTGATAAGTACTTCCGCAGCCCTTACATTCGGACCTGTCAAACGTCTGAACATCTGTACCCGCACGCTCACTGGCGCAATGATGCCCGGCTGCGAGAAAAAGATTTTGGGGTTGTTGATCAACTGACTGACGAAGAAGTTGCGGCTCGATATCCTGATCTGGTGGAATATAAAAAGAAAATTAAAAAGTTTTATCTGCGGCCGCCTGGAGGAGAGAATTATCCGGATATGGCTTTTGACCGAGGACATAACTTTCTTGGAATGCTCAAGCGTGACTATCCCCGCAGAACAGTTGTGGTGGTATCTCATTCGGCCTTACTGATGTGTATTCGATTTCTACTAGAAAAAATGGATGAAGAAACTTTGCTGGAGAAACAGAAGACAGAACCAATTGAAAATGCTAGCGTGATTATTTATCGCCAGCAAGTCATCAAGGGTAAATCAAGACTGATTCCTGACTGCCCGCCCGTGGCGCCGTGGAAACAATACCTAAAATAATACTAGAGAAGGAGGTCGAATGAGCCATTATCATGGATACTGGGATTGGCGTCTGTTTTTTCACAATACGAGTCAAAAAGCACAGACAGAAATCAATCAAATCTACTGACAATGCTTCTCGCTCTCAAATTTGGACGTGGAGGGACAGCTGATATTCTAGCGATGGGAGTGGCAACAAATCGAACCAGGTTTGCCCTGTTGTACAGACAGATGAGCAAAGACTCACTGGCGCTGGCTGCGGCAGAGGCCGCAAGATCTCGCCTGCCAATCGTGTGGTATAACCATGATGATACCAAACTATCACTACCCAATGTTTTTTTTAGCAAGTTAACGCCTGAAGAGCTCGACGCTGTTCTGCAAGAAGCAATAACTGAATATAATCGGGTTGCTGGCAGTGAAACTTCCGGCCTTCCTGAGTGGCTTGAAAGACTAATGGACGAAATTGTCAATTTTCAAAACTTGAGAACTCAAAAAGAAGTGGTTGGCGTAAACTAAAAACCTAGGAAATTTCCTAGGATTTTTTAATTACTGAATGTCATCAAGGGCTTCGAGATTGAGCCACTCAAGACAACGGTTGACCACAGCCAAATGCAGTGCTCGTTCACGGTCAAGATCGAGAGCTCCCAAATGGACAGCTTGCGGAGCCTGGACCCACTTGAAGATTGAGTTCAAGAACTTATGAATAAACTTTTTGATCCAGTCCTTGATCTGCCGGAAGTCGTACTGCGGGAAATTGTGCCGTAGATAGTAGAACATCTCCACCGGCATGAGTTTGCGGCCGGCAAACAGCTCGATACAAGTATCAAGTACATCAAACGGCATGAGATCATCTTCATCATGCTGATTTTCAGCCAACTCAGCGGAAGCTTTGGTAGCCAGAAGCAACTTCAGTCCGGAGCAGCGGTACTTGTCATGGAGATACTGAATCAACATCAGGATAACAGACTTGAACATATTGCCAAGAACTGAATAAGCACCCATCAGATCACCACCTACCGTGGTGTAACCGACTGCTTTTTCACTCATATTGCCAGTTTGAATCCAGAGAGCCCGAAGACGATTGGCAATGCCCCACATCAAATCTCCGCGAGCTCGAGCCTGATCATTCTGAAGGGGAATTGATCCTGCAGTAGGGACAACTCCAGTCATATCGTTGAGCATCTGAGTCTTCATGTCAACTAGAGCACCGATTGGCACCTCAACAAATGTTACGCCGAGATCTTCACAGAGCTGACGGGAAACGTTCTTGGTTTCCTCAGAATTGAATTTCGTAGGAAAAGAGAAACACCAAATAAAATCTTTGATCGCGGCCTGTTTGACATCACCATAAAGGTGGGCAAACTTTTCCAAAGCAAAATTATAAGCAATCATTAGTGATAGACATGAATCATTACCGCCAGAAAGAGCAATCACAATACGCTGAAAGGCTCCAGTCTTGTCAAAATAATCACGAAGGCCAATACGAGTAATATCAAGCAAATCTTCAAAATATTCTGTCCGAGGATCAGACGACTGCGAAGTTGCAACCTGGCCAGGCAAAAAGTACTTGTGACCAGCTGGCGGGAAAACACGATGTTCTCTGTCAGTGTAATACTCAAACTGCGTGCCCAAACCATCAAAATGGTCAGTGTACTTTGAACCTAGAATCTCTGTGGCATGAATAGTTTGAACCGGATTATGTCGTTCCAAGTATTCTCGCTTGGCGCTCTGCCAAGTAATATTCTGTTCGCGACGACGAAGGGTTTCATTCATATCAACCACACAGAATGTGGTGTTTACAACCTTACGAGTTGTGCGTTGAACAAATACGCCATTTTGAATCACATAGGTACCACCATCATAGACCAAACTATCATTGCCGCCAACAAGATTACAATAGTTGAGCAAAACCTGATTGTCAGCTGCACGGGTAGCGAGCATCTGATCTCGAGTCTCAACGACGCCAACGCGGAAAGGTGATGCTGAAATGTTGACCACAATATCAGCTCCGGAATATGCACGACGTTCCATTGGGCCATCACCGGTCCAAATGTCCTCACACACTTCTGGAGCAACTGTTCCAAATGGAAACTTGAAAATCAGATCGCCAAAAGGAATGCCTTCGATAGAATCAACGTAGTATGCGACACCAGCGGTCAAAACGCGAGCTTCATGAAAGACGTTGTAATTGGCCAGATGCACCTTGGGTACAATACCCAGAATCTTGCCCATACAAACAACAGCCGCGCAGTTGAAAATTGATCCATTGTGCTTCAAAGCGACACCAACAACATAAACTGTCGGATAACTGAACTTAGAGGATTCCTCAGCAAAGAGCATAAGTTGCTCCCAACCGGCAATAATAAATCCAGGAGTCTGTAGCCAATCCTCGGGATAATAACCGTTGATCGCCATTTCCGGAAAGACACCAATCGTAGTCATTTCATCAGACATACGCTTGGCTTCGATAATGATCATCTTGGTATTAGTTTTGACAGCTCCAACAGTAGTATTGATCACGGCATTACCAATCTTGATCAACTGGGAATTTAGATATGCCATGAGGCCTCCTTGCACTTTCGGGTGAAAGTGACACACGGTGTTTTGTTAAGGTTCTTTAGTGTATTGTACACACTAATAATTAACACGTCAAGTAGATTATGATGTTAACTACTTATTTTAGCGTATTTCGTCCTTTTTGTCAAGGGCCCGTAGTATTCTAATTAAAAATGCGACATAGAATGGTATAATTATTTTGACGTAAAACATAATAAAATACCAAATCTATGTCACCTTA
>PFAP01000051.1 GCA_002773615.1 Candidatus Falkowbacteria bacterium CG10_big_fil_rev_8_21_14_0_10_39_11 | reverse complement strand
TATGGTTGTACTTGAAACTTGAATTTGATGATTCTTCTCTAACCAAAATTTCATCTTCTTGGGTCCGTAATTGTATTTAATTTTGGCTTCTTGAATAATCTTTTTGATTTGAAAGGTTAACTTCGTATGTGGGTGGATTTTTCTTGGTCTGTATTTACTTGATTTTATCAGTCCATGATCTCTATTGTACCATTTGTAATATATTTTTCGGGACATACCAAAAATTGAACAATTTTCCATTACCGCTTTGCCATATTTATCGGTTTGCAGATACCATCGGCCTCTAATTTCTTTAGGAGCGCTAAGAAGTGAACCAGCCACATTTTCTTATGAGTTAACCTTTGTTACCCTTATTTTATCAAAGTGTTACCCCTTATGGTTGACTATACACGACTTGCCTAGAAAAGCGAAAAATTAAGTTAATAATATGCAACAAAAAGTTTGGGAACAAGAATATAAAAAAGGACAATTGGTATCAAAAAGCCTGCAGCCACAAAAGGATTTTTTTCGATTGATGCGAATAATCAAGAAATTAGGATTTGAAATTGAAAATAAGAATGTTTTGGATTTGGGATCTGGGACAGGAAGGAATAGTTTGTATTTGTCTGAGCTTGGCGCGAACGTAACTGGGATGGAAATTTCGGATACGGCAATCGCAGTTGGTGAAGCGGTGGCTAAAGAAGAAAAATTCAAGGTAGAATTTTTGAATAAAAGTATTGGCGATGAATATCCATTTGATGATAATAAATTTGATTTGGTGATGGATTTGACGTCATCAAATTCATTGGATGAAAAAGAGCGAGAGGTTTATTTAAATGAAGTAAATAGAGTTTTGAAACCGGGGGGGTATTTGTTAATTCGAACTTTAACTAAAGATGGTGATAAAAATGCTAAAAAACTTTTGGAGTTGTATCCGGCGGGAGAAAAAGACACATATATTTTGCCGGAGGTGAATTTGAAAGAACATGTTTGGATTAGGGATGAGTTCGAGAAGTTTTATGGTGAATATTTTGAGATAAACGAAATTTGGACCAAGGAGGGATATTGTCGAATGAATAATCAAAGTTATAAACGAAAATATATTTTGGCTGTCTTGGTCAAGAAATAATTTTTAGTTGGTGCGGTGTACAAAGTTATAAATATAATATATAATTATCAGTCCGGTTCAAACAGCAACACTTAACGGAGGTAAGTGATGAGTCGATGGCATAAGATGGCTGAAGAGGCTCGAAAAACGATTCCCAGCTTAAAACCAAAGGTGTTGAGCCGAAAAGAAAAAAAGATTTTGCAAGCAGAGCGGGAAAAGAAATTGATTCATCAAATTAAAGAAATTTTTCTTGAACGTCTAAAACCATTGATACCAAAAATTTTGAAAGATGTGGAGGTGGCGGCAAAACAAGGTCGTTTTACCATGCAGTATACAAGTCGACCAAGTCATGCATTTACTTTGACCACTTATCCAACATATGAATGTGTGGGTGTTGATATTTGGTATGTGCCAATAAGGGCTCGACGGCGAATTATGGAAAAACGGTTTACAAGTGATTGGCCGGATAATCATGAGGCTATTCGCGATCATTATTGTTCAAAAGGTTATTGTGAAAAGCTTTTGAATGATTTACTGCGCAGCGAAGGTATTCGAGCCCAAATGTCAGTATCTCATGATCCTAATGATGAAGATGGCTGTCCGGGATGGTGGACTTATTGTATTAAATTTAGCTGGTGATTGATCGGTAAAAACCGGTCTTTTTTAATTCAGTTGTCAGTTGATCCGCCTTCATATAAAATTACGGCGGACAAGTAGGAAACCTGCCTTCGCCTAACCACCTTCGTCAAGACTACGGTGGTCAAGAAGTTATGGCAGGCGGGCAGTTAACAGTGATTGGCCAAGGGTAAATGAGAGGGGGGTGGTGGTTAATTTAGAGTTCATGTTGACAAAATGGTAGATATGTAGTATACTGAGTGGTTCGTAGTCAGGTCAACAAACAAGGGAGGCTGAAAATGGTACAGCATGGTAATCGAGGTCAGTGGCGAGATTTGACTTTTGATGATTACAACAACGACCTTGATCCGCAGATGGACAAGGCCAAAGAATTATTTTTGGGCTTATGAAAGTAGTATTACTTGAAACAATCAATTCATTGGGAGTAAAAGGTGAGATTAAAGAGGTCTCAGACGGTTATGCTATCAATTTTTTGTTGCCACAAAAAAAGGCAGCTTTGGCTACCAGCGCTACTGTCGGTGCTATGAAAGCCAAGGTAGCCAAACAAGAGCAAAAAACTCAGGCGCAGTCAGATGAGTACAAAAAAATTAGCCAAACACTAAGCAAGCAGAGTATTGGCTTTAATCGAAAAGTTTCCGACAAAGAAACTTTATTTGAAGGCGTAAGTGTCAAAGATATTATTAGCGAAGTAAAAAATAATTTTAATTTAGATATAAATACCAAATGGTTCAAGGACTCAGCAGTGATAAAAACCCTGGGTCGTCATGAAGTATTTTTAAATTTACCAAACAATCAAACAATTTCTTTTTATATAAATATTAAAGC
>PFAP01000036.1 GCA_002773615.1 Candidatus Falkowbacteria bacterium CG10_big_fil_rev_8_21_14_0_10_39_11 | reverse complement strand
TATGGAACGATTAAATGAACTGGCAAGTGTAAACTTGACGCTGCAATGCCACAATTATTGACAAATTATTACAATTGTGTTATGTTTAATTGTCAGGCACAAATGTAAATTTTATAGTGAAATGCAACTGTTCTCTTTATTAGATGACCCCGCATTGGCGGGATTTTTTTTATAATACCACGTTCCAAAGAAACCTCATAGGCTGTGCGATAGCCGAGTGATTTGCGATATTTCCCATTTAAGATATGAAAATAATTTTGAAATCTATCTTCTACAATATTTTTTAGATCAGTTTTCTTTGGAATAAACCATCTTCGTAATAGTCCAATACTATTTTCTTTTAACATGTGGTTTTTGCCAAGGAGAATGTGGGGCTGCAAAATACGTTTTGATTCCAAACTGTTCATGATTTTTGTTTTCGATCCCATTATCAAGAGTAAGATCATCAATTGAAATGTCAGAAACTATTTTTCTTACTGTCCACGTCATAGAGGTCGATTTTTTATTGTCAATCATAGTCCCAACTAAAAAGCTTGGTTTTAGACACACAGACCAACGCTCCACTGCGCAAAGTTTTTGTTTTGCTTGGAGAAACAAAAAGGTCTCCCTCGGCATGTTCTCCTTCTCTTGGCCTTTCTCTAAGGGAAATTCGGTTGGGAATTATTTCTTTTTTATGATTCTTGGTTCGTTTCTTTTTCTTGTATCTTTGGGTACACAAATATTGGCAGTAGGCTTGTCCCCAAACACTGTAAAGTCACTTGTAAATTGAATTGGCATTAGCCCGGGGGTATATTTTCTCTTTTTTCATTCGCCCGGCGATTTCGTCTGGGGAACGGAATTGTTTCAATTCGCTGATGATATATTTCCGCAACTCAGGATATCTTTCAATTTTCATCCTTTGATGTTTACTATTCAATCTTTTACTCCCGTTTTATGCTGGGCTGCGGTTGCTTCATAGTGACCATTTTTTCTTTTTCATGCAACTTCATTTTAGCAGTTGCATTTCAAAAGAGAATTTTCAAAAAAAGGAGGTTGGGATGAAAGGGAGATCGTTGATTTCAGTTTTGATTTTGGTTTATGTCAGTGTAGTTTTTGGAAGCGCTTTGGTCGCTTTTCTTGATGCTTGTACTTGGAGTGATTTCTTGTTTCGGTTTGCAGCCCAATTTTTGTTGGCAGCGATTTTTGTCTTGGCTTTTGGCTTGAAATCTTGGATTTGCAGTTGGAGGGTGATCGCTGAAGAGGGATTTGCTTTTCTTTTTCTTTTGGCTATTGTGGAGTTTGTTTTTTTGTTTAATGGTTGGTTGCCAGTTCGGGATTATCTGTTTATCGTTTTTTCCAGTTTGTTTATACTGTGGCGGTGTCAGTATCAGTATCCTTGTATCTTAACAGAAATGATTTTAGACCTTCTCCCGAGTAAGTTTGTTTCTGGCTATAACTCTGAAAATTCAGAATTTTTTTTATACACAAGTTGACTGAAGGTAATTTTGCTTGCTTTGTACAAAAATGTTATAATTTAGTTGAAATATATTAAATACAAATAATAATTTTGTAATACATATGGCATTAGCAGAACAATTTTCACAATCACATCAAACAAAAAGAGAAAAACCTAAAATGGAGGTAGTTCCTAGACGTATAAACGCCAATGAAGATCCACAGCTTCAAAAATATTTCGAACAGGTTTTTCAAAAATTGACCGGTGAAACCACCAGAAATATAGAAGAATATATTGATTCTGTAGAAAAAGGATCACGCGGTAAAAAAGGGCTAGCGCGATTTATTAGTGCTTTGCCATTGATGGTGCGCCGACAAATTGATGATGACGGAATGATGGATTTGATGAAAAATCCAAAGAATAAAGGCCAAAGAGATGAAATACTTGGTTATTTGAAGTTGCATAAAAATGATTTGGTAGATTCTCTGCGTAAGAGAGCTGCAGATAAACGTACAGCCCTGAATTCAAGATTGATGGAAGAGGCCAAGAATATGTTGAAAGGTGAAACAGAAGTGAAAGAAACTGGACATAAGGTTGAGAGCAAGAAAGAGGTCGGTCGACAAGCAGAATCAGAAAAATTTCGAGCTGATTTACTTGCGGCGCGAGAAGTGGTTGTCAGGATGAAAGAAGAGGCTGAACGAAAAGCGGCGGCTCGAAAGGCTATTGAGGGAGAAGAGGATGAGTTAATCCAACAAGTTGGTAAAAGTGCCGATGAGGTTGCGCGAAAAAGATCAGCTCGAAAAGGGATTCAAGAATTAATTGATCAGGAAGATAAAGATGCTAAAAAAAGAGAATCGGTGGCGGAGTTAAGTGCCATAATGACAAAATTAAAACAAAGAATAGCTTCTCTTGAAACCCGAGATAAAAAAAGAAGGGTTGAAATAGAGAAAAAAATTAGTAAGGCAAAATCTTTTTCAGGATTATATAAAATAATTGCCAAAGAATTCAAGCCTTCAAAGAAGACTGTGATTGAAAATGGCAAGAAAGTAGAGATGACAGAGATTGATGTGGCTGGAGAAAAATACGATTTGGGAATGATTAAACAGACATTGTTGGATTCATTTGCTAATAAAAAGAATGAATTTTCTCCAACGTCACCATTGATCACAATAATATTGCCGCCAGCATTTGGGATACAGGAAAAGGTGGTTGAATTGCTTCGGGATCAACAGTTTAAAGGTATTTCTCGGACAGAAATGGAGGATATCCGTTATCGAACTGAAGGTATGGGTGAGAGTTTTGATAAGGCATATGAAAAAAGAGGTGAACTGGCTACTGATAAAACCAAGTTTGATGTGGAAATGGCCGGTATTGATGATGCTGTAGAGGGAGATTTGGCAGTTCAACGACAAGAAATGCAACGGCGAGAGCAAAAGAAAAGAGATATGCCAAAGCTTGATGACCGAGCAATGGCAAGCCGAAAGGATGTTGTTGCTATGATAGAACAAAATCCCGGTATGAGTTGGGAAGAGGCTGGAGTCGAGGCTAGTAAACGATGGCGTGGAGCCAAGAAATCAGAAGCAACGGCTGGAGGTAAACTAACTCGAGCGGAACGAAAGGCGTTTCGGGCAGAAGAGAAAGCAGCTAAAAAACGAGAAAATCAAAAGAGAGTTGAAGAAAGAAAATTGAAAAAATTAGGTGAAACAAAAATGTCAGACGTTGAGAATGATATTTATGATATGATGCGAGCGGAGGATATTTCGGAGCAGGATGCGATAGCACGAGTAGCTGAACTCAAAGGTATTGAACCTAAAAAATTGAAAGCCATGATGAAGGGCAAGGACTTTGATAGTATGGCGCGTCGGGGTGGAGAAACAGCGGTGAAAGAGAAGTCTAGAGAACAGATGCATATTGATGCGATGCAAACATTGGTTAATTTTGAACAGGCATTGCCTCAAATATACCAAGCAACTACAGAAAAACAAAAACAAGCGTTGGAAGTTGGTGACTATGAAAAATTTATGAAGAGTGTGGTCAAAGAATATGGTTGGTTTTCAAAAGAACGGAAACAGGCAAAATCTGATTTGAAAAAATTGCAAAAAATGATTCGAGAAGAAAATTCTATACGACCAGAAGGGTTTGATTATGACGGAGCTATGGCGGAAATGTTGCCTGATGTAGGATCTGCCCCAGATACAGAGGTGCCAATGTCTGTGTCAGAAGCAGTTGGAGAACCAGAGCAGTTTGCTAAATGGGAGGCTGGTTTAAAAAATAAATCGGAAGAACAGTTGGCTGAGATGATTGAAAAAGAATTTGGTATTGACATCTATGTGGCGGGAGAGGAAGATCCGGAGATTCAAGCGCTTCGATCTAAGAGCAAAGCTTTTGTGGCTTTGGAAGACGCTTTTGATGCCAGTTTGGAAGAAGCTGATGTGGAAGATGATCGAGAAAATAAAGAACAAGCAGCTTAAAAGTAGAAAAAATAAAAAACCCCCGACGTTAGATCCCGTATCAAGTACGGGATGACAACGTCGGGGGTTTTTGTATAGAAGAATGTTTATTTGACTTTTTCAACAATTTGGGCAAAGGTGGCAGTATTGTTTTCAGCCATGTCAGCCAATACTTTGCGGTCAAGCTCAACCTTGTTGGTTTTTAGCATGTGGATAAACTTTGAATATGAGATGTCAAATACGCGAACGGCAGCGTTTAATTTGATTTGCCATAGACGTCGATTAACACCCTTTTTCTTTTTACGATCAGCATAAGCGTGAGCACCAGCTTTTTTGATCGCTGTACTGGCTAGACGAATCAATTTCTTTCGTCCCCATTTATATCCTTTGGCTTTTTTAAGGATTGAACGTCTCTTCTTCAGGTGAAGCGTTCCTCTTTTAATTCGTGGCATATAAGTATGGTAATCGGTAACTAGTGAATAGTAATTAGAGTTTTAGCGCTAATTATTATTTAGTTGTAAGGAATAAAATTCTTAATATTTTGGGCCGTAGCCTTTGCAACTGTGTTTTGGTTGCGTTTCTGTCGAGTTACCTTGCCAGGTTCACGAGAATTAAAATGATCCTGTCCGGCGGTTTTCTTTAGGATCTTTTTGTTCTTGGTTATTTTTACCCGTTTGGCAACTGCTTTGACTGTCTTCAATTTTCCCATAGCAGTAATTATTAGATTGATTATTTATTATTAAAATTAATTGTTGTTTTCTGGTGAAATAATAGCAAATAGTTTGTTTCCTTGTCTAGAGGTGGTTTGTTCAAGCGTGTTTGGAACTGATAATTTTGATATGAAAGTTTTGATTACTTCGCCCGCTTTTTCTCCATGTTGGTTTTCACGACCGCGAAGAATTAGCTCAATTTTGATTTTGTGACCTTGGCCCAAGAACTTTTCAGTTTGCTTGATTCTGGTTTCCATATCGTGTTCAGATATTTTGGCTGATAAACGAATGCCTTTGGTTTCAACCTTTTTAATTTTCTTTTTTTGTTCTCGAACGATTTTCTCTTGTTTGTATTTGAATCCACCATAATCAATAATTTTGACAACCGGAGGTGTGGCGTTCGGGTTTACTTCGACCAGGTCAAATCCTTGGTCTTCAGCTTTTTTAATCGCGTCGTAGGTGTTCATTTCACCTAAAAAGCTGCCATCAAAATCGATTACGGTTACAGTTTCTGATCTGATCTGTTTGTTTGTTTTATAATTAGGTAGGTCAGATTTTTTCTTTTTTGCAAATTTGTATGATTTTCTCATTGGAAATAGTTTACGAATAGTTAATGGTGGAGATGGCGGGAGTTGAACCCGCGTCCACGAAGGACATAATTTTGACTCTACAGAAATAGTCTACTTTCTGATTTAGAATTTTCAAGTATAAAAGTAAACAAAACCTTGAAAACTCGAACTCTTATAGAATTTTTTGATTGTAAGATGGAGTCACATTACAACCTAGCCTTCGGTATGACGTTTGGATCTGCCCAGAAGGCATCGGCAGGCAAACGGCTGCGGTACTAAATTAGACTGCAACTGTCGCAAGGACAGGCATGGTAAACATGGCCTTAGCCTTGCTTGTAAGTGTTTTTGCACTTATATGTTTATGACCGGTTTTATGAGCAAGTCACAGCTCATTCTGCACAAAAGAATGATAAATCTTCATGTCGAAGCCCAGCATCCCCTGGTCGTTAAATTTAATGAAACATTAAAATAAGAAAACAAATAAATTGGCTAACTAGATAGTTAGTAAAGTAGCTAATTTTAATTTGAATTTTTTAATGCTCGATTCATATCTCGATCCAGATCTCGTTTTTTGAGTGTTGCTTTTTTCTCGAATTTTTTCTTTCCTCGACCCAAACCACACTCAACTTTCACAAGATTGCTTTTAGTATACACCTTAAGCGGGACAATTGTCAAGCCTTTTTCTTTTATTTTACCTATAAGTTTGGTGATTTCAGCTGCTTTGACTAATAATTTCCTTGGTCTGGTCGGATCGTAGTCTACCAGATTGTGGGCTTTGGTGTACGGAGCGATGCGAGCGTTACTGAGAAATAGTTCATTTTTAGGGTTATTTTTGATTGTTATGAAGGCATTGTCCAGCTTTATTGATCCGGATTTTACTGATTTTACTTCTTGGCCGGTCAACACTAAGCCAGCCTCGAAAGAATCGAGGATCTCATAGTCAAATCGGGCTTGTTTGTTGATTATTGCTTTCATGTATGTATAATTATAGCAATACTTGAGTTATTAACCAAATAGTCGGGCATTTGTCAATATCGGGCAATTATACTATAATATAATAGAATTCTAAGTTTACGACAGTATGATGGAAAAACCTGAAATAGTGATGAATATATCACTGAAATCAATTATGAAATTCCTAGCGATTGGGGTTGTTTTATTTTTGGTGTATTATTTCCGGGATTTATTGGCATTATTGTTTGTGGCTTTGATCTTGTCAACTGTTTTGAGACCGGGAGTGAGAGCTTTGCAGCAAATAAAGTTTCCCAAAACATTGAGTATATTGTTGTTTTATATTGTATTTTTGTTCTTGGTCGGGTTGGTTTTGTCTTTATTTATTCCGATTGTTATAGATCAATCAGCTTCCTTGGTCGAAAGTGTTTCAACTTATTATAATGAAGCGAATGTTCTGGTTAGTAAGTTGTATTCCTATACCGCTGAATTTGGGCAAGCTGAAAATTTGCAAAAAGCAATTGATTTGACTCGAGAAGGATTGTCTGTATCAGCGAAGTCATTGTTTTTGTCTTTGCCGGGTATTTTTGGTGGGATTTTTTCCTTAATTATATTGTTGGTATTAACTTTTTATTTATTGATTGAGGAAGATGCTGTAAAAAAAGCGTTGATGACAATTGTGCCAAGTGAGTATCAGTCGCAAGTCAATTATACAATTTCTAGGATGCAACTCAAAATAAGCTCTTGGTTCAAGGGACAGGTAGTGCTTAGTTTTCTGATATCATTGCTCGTATATGTTGGTTTGACGATTTTGGGTGTTGAGTATGCATTGGTGTTGGCTTTATTAGCCTTTTTTGGAGAATTTATTCCATACGTCGGACCATTCTTTGCTGCTTTGCCAGCGATTTTGATCAGTTTATTTGTTTCACCGTTGTTGGCATTGTTTACCGCATTGCTTTTTATCTTGATCCAACAAATTGAAAACCATGTTTTGGTGCCCAAAGTAATGCAAAAGGCGGTCGGTTTGAATCCGATAATATGTATTTTGGCATTGCTGATTGGAGCGAGAGTGGCCTCTGTGATCGGTGTAATCTTGGCGATTCCGGTAGCAACGGCATTTGTTGTGCTGATCGAAGAATTGCCACGTTATAAAAAAAATTGATTATGTTTTTATTGAGAAAATTTTTATTATTTTTAAATCCGGTCATGTTTGTCATGGCTCTGGAGCTTATCAAGGCTGAACAGTCGTGGTGGTGGATTTTGTTTTTATTGAATTTTGTATTAATAGTTGGGACATTGTTTGAATTTTCAAAACGAAAATTAAAGGCGCGAACTTTATCATTTTATATCGCCCCAATAATTTTTTTGATCACGTCTTATTTGTTTGTCTTTTTTGTGGAGTCTGTTTGGTTGTACCGGCTGGTGTATGTTGTCGGGGCGGGGCTGATTTATTTGTATCTGGAACAATTGCTCAATTATTTTTTCTTTACCGTCAAGTATCAACCATATACGTTGGAAAGTTTATCTTTGTATATAAATATAATTTCAACATTTTATTTCACCAGTAGTATTTTGAGCACGATAATTTTTTTACACTTGTCTCCATTGATGGCTTCGGTGTTTTATTATGCCGTATTGGCGGTGATTGTTTATCAACTGTTGTGGAGCAATAAGTATTCTTGGCCTCAGATGAAGTTGTTTGTTATTTTTATTCCTTTGGTGTTGGCTGAATTGGTTTATGTGGTTAGTTTTTTACCCTTTAATTATTATGTTGGTGGTTTGCTTGTGGCGGTGTTTTTCTATTTGTTTATGAATTTAACTAAAATGTTTTTGGCTGAAAGTATGCATAGACGAGTGGTAATTACTAATATATCGGTTTCGTTTATTATAATAATTATAATTCTTGCTACTTCTCAATGGAGTTAGTGGTAATTAAATAGGTTTTATGAAAAAAGAAGACAAAACTTTTCGTGTTTCATTGGTCGTTGCATTGGTGGTCGCAGTCATAATGGGCTTTGTCTCCGGGGTGGTTGGTGAGTTGTGGGTGAATGATTTTTTGGCGCCTGATTTGGAGTTTAAAAGTTATCATGATTTGACAAAAAGGATTGATGAACTGTTAGGTGAAAAGAATTCAAGTATCAAGGATTTGTTGACGGGCCATGATGCTGCTTTCAACCAAACTATTGAGGAAATTGAACCGATCACGGCTACTTTTTATCTTTATCAAAAAGCAGGTGTTGGTTTGAATGATCAATATTTGGCCAATGAAGTTTTGGGTAGTGGCTTTGTTTTGACCAGTGATGGTTGGATTGTGACAACTACGAATGTGGTGACGAATCCAAAGAGAGACTACGTGGTTGAAGTTGGTGGCGATATTTATCAAGTGACAGATATCGTGGCTGATTCAATGACTCCGGCGGTTTTGGTAAAAATTGCGGCAAATAATTTATCAGTGGCGAACTTGGGGTCAAAGAATTCGGTTCATAATAGCCAATCGGTGATTGTGGCTTCTAAAATAAGTGGCATGGAACGAGCCAATATTAATAAGGTTGTTTATATGCGAGCAGAATCAAGTTCGGACTTGGTTCATTCTAGTGAAACTTATTATCGTTTTATAAAGTTGGGGGACAGCTTTTCTGCTGAGTATGTGGGAGCACCGGTTGTTAACTTGGATGGGAAGGTGGTGGCTGTTTTGTTGAATCGAGATGGCGAGGCATTACCAATTGACTATTTGGCTCGAGTGATGAAGACGGCGGTGCAAAGTGGTAATATTGATAGAAATTTATTGGGAGTCAATTATATTGATTTGATTCAGGCCGTAAATTTTGAGGCTAATGTAGATGCAGGAGCTCTATTGTTTGATTCAAATGGACGAGCGGCGGTAATTCATGGTACGCCGGCATATTTGGCTGGCCTTAGAGCCGGTGATGTTATTATGAAGGTAGATGGTGATGAAATAAACGAACGGCAATCTTTGACTGAGTTGATTCAGGAATACAATGTGGGCTCAAAGGTCCAGCTGACCATAATTCGGGGTGAAGAGGAGTTGAAGATAGATGTTCAGCTAGATAAGTTAATTAGCAATTAATATAGAAAATAATATGGAGGCAACAACTCATATGAATTATGGCCGAGTGCTAAAGAACCGTTGGCCGTCAATATTAGTAATAACATTATTATTTTTATTGATCAGTTTGGTCGTGACATTGGTTCAACCATTTCAATATGAATCTCAGGTAAAAATACTGGTGATTCAAAAGTCGGCGGGATCAATTGATGCTTATAGTGCATCAAAATCAGCTGAACGCATTGGTAATAATTTGGCACAAGTGATTTATTCATCCAGCTTTTATAGTAAGGTGATAAATTCGGGTTTTGATATCAATGCCAGTTTTTTTCCGTTGGATGAGAGTAAACGTCGGGAGTTGTGGTCTCGGATTGTGGATGCTGATGTCCCTACTGGTACCACAATTTTAGAAATTAGTACTTTTCATCCGGATCGTGATCAGGCAACGGTGCTGGCTCAGGCGATTTCATATGTGTTGCTCCGAGAAGCGGATGAGTATATTGGTATTGATGATGTTCAGTTGAAAGTAGTTGATGCTCCTTTGACTTCAGAGTATCCGGTTAAACCTAATTTTCTTTTGAATGTTGCTTTTGGTTTATTTCTTGGTTTGCTGATATCAATTATTTATATTTTGATTACCTATACTGAAGATGATGAGGCTCATGAAATGTTTCGGCCTCATGACAAACGGCAGGAACGATGGGAACGCAAGCAAAGAGCTCGACAGATTCGTGATGAAAAGCGATTGGCGAGTAAACTAGCAATTGAAGTGAAGAAAAAACTTCGAATGGAAACTAAACAGATGAGATTGAATGAGAAAAAAAGGCCAGCTCAAGTGATTGAGGTGGCTAAACCCAGGATTGAGGTAAAATATAGGGATAAGGATATTCATGATGACATTCCTGAGCCAGATGTCTATGCGGCCTTTGATTCGATTCAATCTGATAACAATGAATCAAATAAAATTGAACAAAAAGAGCAACCCCAAGTGACCGATGAAAAAGTTGAATCATCAAAACCTAGTGCAAGTAAATCTTTCAAGAATTTGCCAAAATTTGAAGCTGAAGGGCAGGTAAAAACCGTCTTGGATAAATAATAAAAAAGTTGTAGATTGATATAAAAAGTTTCTTTGTGATAAAAGAGATTTTTTATTAGGTTTATTGTTGTTGACAAAATTAATAGAATATGATAGATTACATAGTTAGTATTTGTTTTTTTTATTGATAAATATGATACGATAAGATCGCCAACATGTCGACCCAAAACCAAAGACAACTACCAAGGAGGTGCCATCATGTCAAAGCGCTTTTCGACATTGGAAGTTTTGCATCAGGTTCGTAATATTTATAAGTCTTTTGCGGAGATGTTTGAATCAGATGATCCAGAGCATTCAAATTCAGTGGTAGGCCAAGTTAGGAATATGGTTGATTTGGTTCAAAATGTTGAGAGCTATTTGGATGAAGATGAACATCTTCTTGGTTTGATTCGGGTTGTTGAATCTTGGACGCTTGAAGATCGGCAAAGTGTTGTTCAGGATCTCCAAACGATTTTGACCGATTCGGATTTTAGTCAGCTCCGAGTGTTTGTTGATGAGTTGGAAGCATTGATTGATGATGTGGAAGCCTTGATTGATATGGCTGAGAAGGCGGTTGATGCTGATTTGGTTGCTGATATTGAAGCTGCTTTGGTTCAGGATCAAGTCACTGCCGGTGATGATTCAAATCGTCGAGTGAACTTGGCTGTTTTGCTTGGAAATAGAAGTGAAAATACTGTACAGGTTCCAGCTGTTGTTCCGCATGATGAAGATGTTCAGGAATCCGGAACAATTCAGATCCCGGTTTTGACTTTGGCGATAGGTCAGTCGAATGAAGAGCTGACAGAAGAAGCGATTGCAGCTGATGGAGAAAATCAGGAGAGTGACACGGTCGAGACTCCAGTGGTAGTTTCTATGGATGACGATAGCTTCGAAGATGTCAGTGATATGCAGCCAGATGATGGTGCAGAGACCGGTGAAGATCGATCCGCAACGATTGCTGATGGTGAGTTGGATCGTGATGTTCCCTCTAATGGTGTTGATCCGTCAATTGTTTTGTCGGTTCTTGTCGGTGGTGAAGGTGACGTTATTGATCTCGTTGAAGAAGATCTTGAAGAGCCACTGCCTGCGGTTGAAGAAAATCTTAATGATCCGATTGATGTGATTCCTGAAGATGTAGTTTTGAATGGTGTGGCTGGTCAAACTTCGTATGCAGCGGCTCAGGTTGCCCAGATTGCTCGTGTTGCCAATGCTGAGTTGGATGAGATGAGACAGATTGTCGCGGAACGACTTGGTACGGCTGATCAAGATTTGCTTCGGATGCAGGAACTGATTGAACAGGCTAGTGGGCTTTTGAATGATGTTCGGGCTCATGAAGTCAATGCTGAACAGCGCAAGGATCAGATTATAGATCTTCGTAATGAGTTGGCCGTATTTTTGGAGCAGAGCAAGCTTGAATTGGTCGGCGTGCAGGAAGAATCTGACAAACTGAAGAAGATTCTTGAGCAAGCTGAAGCATTGAAGCAGGATTTGGATGGCAAGGCTGAAGAGTTGAGACTTGATCTGGCTCGGAAGGCTGATGCTGTTGATGCCGCTCTCGTACGAGCTCGTGAATCTGCTGATCGCGCTAAGGCTGAAGAAGTGAGAGCGATGAATGCGGCCAATGCCACTGATATTCCTCGTGGATTGCTTTGGACCTCAGGCGCAGTTGGTGTGATCATTACTGTGGTGCTGATTCTGGCCGTTCTTTAATTTGAATGTAGTCGAGTAACAAACTCGGCTTTTTTATTTATTACAAAAGTTTGAAATTTTATGGTTTTGTATATTTTTTATAAAAATGGCTAAAAGTAAGTCAAAAATTGTTGTTTTTTATGTTTTGTGTTGCTCTGTTTTTATGTGTTTGTGTCTCTGTTGACTTTTTTATAAAACTATGCTATAATGCATTATTCGGGTGAATTTCGCTCGAGAGAATTTTGAGCTACAAAACCGAGTGCTAAACTCAACACCTCATGGAGGGTAGAAATGAGACAGCTTTGGAATCGAATCAGAGTGTTTTTTTCGCAGCTTTCACGTCTTGGTTGGGTTGTATTGATTCTGTGTTTGACTTTGTTGGTTCTCACCGGGTTTGTCGTTGGTAATTTCATCGGTGACAAGAAGACTCGCGATGAGGTGGTGTCGGTCAGGAAGATGCCTGGTCCGCAGGGTACTCCTGGCGATAAGGGTGATGCCGGTG
>PFAP01000007.1:1820-46298 GCA_002773615.1 Candidatus Falkowbacteria bacterium CG10_big_fil_rev_8_21_14_0_10_39_11 | reverse complement strand
ATGTCATCCCAAATCTGGTCAAAAGTATTCTTTTCTATAATCAAATTTAAACCAGTCAGTAATCTTTCATACTGTTTTTGGCGCTCTACGTCCTCGAATTGATACCCGGACGCAGCAGCCACCATTTGTTGTATGTCTTGTTTTTCTATTGGCATAATTATTTAGGTAGTTATAACTCTACCTTTTATATTTCCTTTTTCTTTCATCTTACTTAATTTATCAATTAAACTTTGCGGACAACCTTTGGCCCAAACATCAAATTGAATCACCAAGTTATCAGGGATATCTGTAATTTGACTTCCTCTAAGCCACAAATTTCCACCTATCGTTGTCAGTCCAGCTGGCAGTTCTCGCACTTGGCTATCCTTGAGATTCACATCACCACCAATACTCGTCAACCCGGCTGGCAACTCTTGTACTTGACTCTTTCCAAGATACAAACGACCACCAATACTCGTCAACCCGGCTGGCAACACCTTTATCTGACTATTATAAAGATCCAAAGTTCCGCCAACTGTAGTTAGTCCAGCTGGCAGTTCTCGCACTTCACTATTGTAAAGATCCAAATCCCCACCAACTGTAGTTAGTCCAACTGGAAGTTCTCGTGTTTTACTATCTATAAGAAGCAAATCTCCCTCAATCTCAATATGATCATCAAATATTTCAAATTTATTATCGACATAGCTCTCCGCATTTTCAATTCCAGCCTCTTCGGCCCACTCAATACACCTTTCTCTGTCCCAAACCGTTTCAATCCTCTCCGCCTCAATCAAATCCATAATCGCCTCCAATAATTGAGTAACCCTTACAATCAACACTGCATTATCCCAAATTGCTGCAATTGTATTATTTTCAACAATCGACATCAACTCAATCGACAATTTATTATGCCTTTCTTGTCGGCTTGCATCTTGGAACTGAAATTTAGACACCGCATCAACCTGTTTTTCTAAATTTAATATTTCAACTGTCATAAATTTAATTTCATCTTAAACATAAAAATCAAATCTCTATCTTTCAATTTTCTCATCGGACACTCGGTGGAATCTCATAATAATCCAAAATAAACTTGGCTATTTTACCGAAAACTGGCGCCGCCGATGACGCTGAATACTGAACATTCTTTACATGATCCAATTTGACCAACATCACAAAAGCCGGATCGTCATATGGTGCATAGCCAATAAAAGAATGAATAGTCTGATCACTATACCCTCCATTTTTCCAATCTGGCTCTTGGGCCGTGCCGGTCTTCCCGGCCACCAAATAACCTGGAACCCGCGCCAAATCAGCATGGCCATTTTCCACTACAGAAACCATCATACTACCGACCTGCTGAGCTGTTCTAGCCGACACCACCTGACTCATGACCTTTGGCTCAGTTACAATCACTTTATCTTCAGTAATAATCCGATCAACAACATACGGTTTCATCAATTTCCCTTCGTTAGCAAGAGCGCCATAAGCTCGAACCATTTGTATAGGTGAGACCGTAATACCCTGACCAAAAGAAGCGGTCGCCATATACAATTCATGTTTTTTATCTAAACTGGAAAAATTTCCCTCAGCTTCAGGTGATAAGTCAATATCAGTAATCCGTCCAAAACCAAACAATTTCATATAATCAGCAAAAACATCAATTCCAATCTGTCGCGAGGCAAAAATAGTACCGGTATTAAGTGATGATTCCAAAACTTGAGTCATTGTTTGCAAACCATGAGCCTTTAAATCAGAATTTCGAATATCATAGCCAGCAATATGCTCAACCCCCTTGTCTACATAAGTCGTAAATGGAGTGATCTTCCCCTTATCAATTGCCGCTGCCATAGTCATTGGCTTGAAAATAGACCCAGGCTCATAAGTGGCCAGCAAGGCCGGATTATTGAAGACCGAAATATCCTCAACTTTATTGTATTCATCTGGATCATAATCAGGGTATGAACACATAGCTAAAATAGCACCGGTTTTAGGATCCATAACGATAATTGATCCACTGTCAGCCGCAAAGTTTTCAATCCCATACAACAACTGTTCACAAACATAATACTGAATCGCTTTGTCAATGGTCAAAACCAAATCTGATCCATCTTTAGCTTCTTTAAACTCCTTACCAGCCATAGCAATCCATCGTCCAGCCACATCTGATTCTGATCGAATAAAACCAGCCTCACCGGCCAAATAATCGTTATAATTACCTTCAACACCGTAATATCCCTTAAGTAAATTGTTCTCACTGGTATGCCCAACAAATCCGAGCAAATTACTACCCATGTTGCCCTCCGGATAATATCGTGCATCTTCAGCCACAAATCGAAGACCGGACAAATTATAGTTTTTTAACTTTTCAATTTTTTCATCGGATACTCGATGTTTTATTGGCTCGTATGGGTCATCTTTTTTTCTCAATCGCTCCAACATTTTTGCTTTGAACAAATCAGTTGCTTCTTCTTCCGCCATCAATTCCAACCGTCTTTTTTCTTTAACCACTTGTTCAGCCGTCAACTCTTCCGACATCGGAACAGTTACTTCTTCCTGATATTTTTTTATTTCATCAGAAAAATCCAAAACTTCCAACAAAGAATTCAACAATTCTTCCGGATCGTCTATTGATGACGGCACTGCATACACAAAAGTCAACTCCCGATTGGTAGCAATCGGATAAAGTTTTTCAACCCCATTGTAATCTTTTTCCTTGACAAAAATCGTGCCGCGCTCTGGGTACAATTGTTGAAAAATCTCATGTTGATCGCTAGCCAATGCATAATAATAGGCCCCATCAAATATTTGCAACCTGATTAAACGCAAAACAATCGCCGTAGAAATAAACAAGAAAAAGACCATCAAAATTTTAATTCGACGATTTGATGGCTCCACTACCACTCGCTTCTTTTGAGCAAATGAATAGCTATATTTTTTAACTTTTCGGGTTTTAGTTTTTTTAACTAAAAAAGACATAAAGCTTCTCCTTCATTCTCTTATATTTTACCATATTTTGAAGAAAATGTTTATGCACAGACACACTATTTGTAGATAACAAAAAAGAGCCTTCATTAGACTCTTATATACTATTTTTAGTACGGATATCTTTGCGATGGATCATGAAACATAAACAAAGCATTACTCCCACAAGCTCTACTGGTAGGAGAATGCGCCCTAGCACCAGAAACACCTGTTTTGACCGCTCTCATAGTAGCACCTGGCGAAGACTTCAAATCATCACGCCTAAAAAGAAAAACCACTAGACGAGGACCATTCTGAAGACTACCCAGCTGACACAAATACTCTTAATCCTCACCTTGCATAATCTTTGTTGCCCATTAACGAATCAAATCCCCAAAAGATAATTTCCGTCACAATTCGCTCATCGATATCTGTTTGCCTCTGCATCATCCAGCTCCTCCCCTTAGGCCACCACCGGACCGTCTCGGTAATAGCTCTTGAATGCACTTTTTACCACATCATAAACCTGATCATTTACTTGACCTTTAATTCGTCTCAACATCTCCGCCTGATACTGATTGTACCCTCGGAATCTATTAGCTACAGCATAAGTTGACCGCACCACCAAAAGTGCCGGGGAAAGCCACAAGGTGACAGGCAAAGAAAGGAAAAAAACATTTTTTGCCGCCGAAGCGCCTCGGATATGAAATGTCAAATATTCTCGAGCATCACAAAAAACATCAACTACTGGACACTTACTTTTATGATGAACAATCACCAGCTCCAAAAAAAAGTCAAATCCATAACGCACGTCATTAACCTTCATTTTCAAATGCAAATTTTCTCCTCGTTCAAACACTTCCAGAACCTGTAAACCATCAAGTAAATATGGGATTCCGGTCCAGAGATTCACACCATCGCTAATGACAGCCTTCACGTATCCCATTACACCCCTCCTCTTCGGCCCTGGTTGTTTCAAATCAGCCTATCACAAAAATATAAATTTGTCAATTAAAAAGAAGCCCTAATCAGAGCCTCTTTTTTATCGCTTCTATTTTCCCCAATCTTATTTATTTCAATTCTATTATAACTTTCTTCTTTATTCTTCGGTACAGGCTAAACTCTACACATTTCAAATTCTAATTACTACTACCACCAGTCATACCTTCAAAAGCGCGCAAAATTTCTAATGGCACAGCAAACACTACGGTATTTGACTGATCTGAACTCAAATCATTTAATGATTGTAGGGTTCGAAGATGCATAGCCCCAGGTGCAGACGACAAGATTTGTGCTGCCTTGGCCATGTTGTCGGCCGAGATTACTTCCCCTTCAGCTTTGATAATCACCGCTCTTTTTTCCCGTTCAGCCTCAGCCTGCTTGGCAATAGTTCTTTCCATATCTTCTGGCAAAGACACATCCTTGAGCTCTACATTGTCAACCTTGATGCCCCATTCATCAGAAGCTTTATCAATAATCGATCGAATTCGTTCTGAGACCTTTTCTCGCTCACTCAACAATTCATCCAATTCAACCTCACCCACAATATTTCTCATGGTGGTTTGAGCCAATTGACTCATCGCATGAAAATAATTTTCCACTTCGAGTACAACTTTTTCAGCCATCGCCACTTTATAATAAATTACCGCATTTACAGTCACCGAAATATTATCCCGCGTAATCGCCTTTTGGTCAGGCACATCAACAGCTTTGACTCGCAGATCAATTTTCTTCATTTGTTGAAATACTGGGAACACAATTCTCCAACCGGCTTTTTTTGTACCAGTATATTTTCCCATCATAAACATCACACCACGCTCGTATTCATTAATTTGTCTCAAACTGATAAAAATCAAAAACACGATAAATCCGACTAAATAAGCCATACGTATTTTATATTAATAATAATACAATAATCACGAATAATTAATTACAACTCCCACGTCCTTGTATTGCTGTGTCAGTCGTAACCTTATATGCGTAAACAGATTCTCCATTCCCACATCCAAACGCCAAAATCTTCCTTCACGCATCTTAGCACCGCCCCCCACCTCTTCATCACTATTGACCCAGAGATTCAAACTCCTCCATTTGTTTTTGCAACTCTTTCAACTCCCGATCTGACAAATTCAAAGTTTCCAATTGTTTCTCCAAATCATCAACTGAAAATTCTGGAACTGTTACATTTGGTATCGCCATCACTTCATTCCAATCAAAAACTTTAGCATTTTCTGGCACTTGGATATCAACCGGTTGACCATAATTTGTAAGTGTTAACGACAAATCAAAGCGTTCCAAATCACTCTGGACATCATCAATATTTGTACCAACATTCACCTTGTATAGATAATAATCCTTGACGCCAATCCAAACATCACCTGAGACATCATTCCATTTATCCAAATTTGCTTTTATTTCCTTGAATTCATCCAAACTGGGCTCTTGTCCGTCAACAATTGTTTTCAATTCAACAAAAAATCGTTTCAATTCCTCTCCATTCAACGCCACTCGATAATGATAGGTCCGCACGCCATTCAAATCTTCCTGACCATAGTCTTCTACCACCTTCAAAAAATCAACTTTTTGAAACAACTTTCGAATTTTTCTCACTTCAGAAGCGGACAAAGAATCTTCTTCCGTTTCAGAGGCATCAGACACCTCTGCCTGGAACTTATACCAAGTATCTTTCAATTGAGAAAAATCTACCAACTCAATTTGTGGTGCATTGTTGACTTTGACAAAAGTAGCTTCATTGGTGGTGAGCAAATCAAGATTTAAATTCAAATCACTACCCTCAGATTGAAAATCAATCCCCAAATTAGCCAAATACTTCACATCGTCATCATTACTGGTATCAGCTTGACCACTAACCGCAATTTTGGTTTCACTTGATTCTGAAGCCCCAAGCTGCAACTCCTGGCTCAACCCTGCCATAGCGCCTTTCAATCCAACCGTGGCATCAAACTGGAATGTATCAACCGTTACCATTTTCTTGATCATTTTCTTGACCACCGATTCAGGTGATTTCGTGCATCCGGTCAAAAATATTGACAATGTTAGTACCAGAAACAGAACCCCTCCCAATTTGAAATACTTTTTCATAGTTTTTATTCACTTTATTATTTTATTTACGAACAAAATTATCACTCATCATCACCTCCATTATTTTTACAACAGTTACACAGTTAAATTTTATAAAATCTATACGACTAGGTTATTTAAATTAATCTATTTTGTATTTTAAAGATAATTTAAAAATTAAATTCTTTTTCCCGCCAATCCTGCTCGAGTTCATTCCAGATAAAAAATCCCATATCGTCAACAAACTCATCTTCTGAGTATTCATAATCAACTTGTACATCACTGCCGATTCGATTAGAAAACTGCGTTTTTTTATTCAACACTTTTGGTCGCTTAGTTCGAACCAGTTTGTGTTTGCCATCTGGCATAAAAAAAACTATACCCTCAAACGTGGCTCCGGGAATATTTTCCACTTGACCGTCATATTCTTCTTCTACCTCGAAGGCCGTCTTTATCCCTTCGAGAATTTGTGTCCATTTTTCATCTAACATATATGTATTATAGCGAATTTCTAACCAATCCGTAAAGTTGACAAATTAAATATAATATGATATTGTATTTGGTCATTACCCTGGAGAAAAAAAATGCCATCACCAATCAAAATCCTCATCCGCAAAGATGCCATCTGGTTCACCGCTTTCTTGGAGAACCAACCTAAAATCCAAGCCAAATCCAGTATTAGTGCCGATGCCTCCGTGGGCCGTCTTATTCGTGAAAATCCCGCAATTTTTGACACGGCAATCGACTTTGATCGTGATCACGCCCAAACTCAAACTCATCTTAAAGGCCCTCTGACCAAAAACGATCCCTTTCGCTAACCGCAAAAGGAGACACCATGACCGCCATCATCATTAAACGCTTTACTTCAAGCAACCAGATCAAGGCTTATTATGAAGGTGATGAACTAAATGCTATCTATACCGAACTCGGTCAGCCTCAAGCAGTTTTTCATCTCATCAAGAAACGCGGAGCAAAACACGGTATTTCAATCAAAAATATTTTGGCACCAAGACAAACCCGAAACAGAAATTGCTTCCGCCCAAGACAGTTAAACCTTAACCAAGGTCTTTTTTATTTTCAACCAATCACAACACGAAACACGTAGCACATAACAAAAAGCAAACCACTTTGTCACCCTGAATTTATTTCAGGGCCTCCTTCTAACTTGCCCCCCCCCAATGGAGATGCTGAACCTGCCTGCCGGCAGGCAGGTTCAGCATGATAAAAAAATAAAAAGAACGTAATTTATACGTCCTTAAACATTCATGAATGCCAAACCAAGCGGCACAGCGAACTTACCTTTCCCAGTTTTCAAAGCCTCCCTCAATTCATCATTCATCTGATAAATTCTGGTGCCAGCTGTATTAAACAAGTCCAACAGTTGCCACTGGACAAAATCCTTACCGTCACGTTTATCAAAAGCTGACTGAAATTCTTCCAAATCATCCACCGATCCTGTAACCAAAAAATTCGAAATTCTCTCCAAACTAAGGGCATGATAAAAATCAATCACCCGGCAAACCTCAACCACGAATCTTTCTTGACTATCCCCTCGAACGATATCGTGATTGTACATCAAATGATCATTATAAAAAACATTAAACAAAGCTGTATTTTTTCGCACATCTAACACCGCAGAGATACACCCATCTTCCCGAAGAAAGCTTGTCTCTTTGAGCAACATGGGGTAAGCCTCTACTGGCCCGGTAATCACCACCGGCTCAATCCCAGCTTTTTCAAACACCTCAAGATATGACGCGTAAATATCTCTCAGCACTCCCAGGATCAAAATTCTAGCCTTGCCAGCCACCACCTCCATCTTTCGCCAAGCACAAAGCAGCATTTCCGGAGCTACTGAGAACAAACTGGGCAATTGATCTTCAATATATTCTTGGAACAAATGATCTTCACACTCCCTATACTCAATCACCTTTACAAAAACCCATTGTGCCGGTAGGGATACTGCAACACGACTCAAATCTACCTTTGAGATTTGCCGGACTTCTCGCAAAAATTCAACCATATAATCGATCGCTGAATCATCCTTCAAACCCAAGATCAAACCATCATCATATTCCGACAAGGGGAAAGTCCTGACTTCCTCAATCTTCACATTGACATCAGTCACATCGTCATTGGACAACGCAACCAAATGAACTCCCAGATTATCAAAAGATAAAACCGGCAGCATTTTCCGTGAAAGTTCACCGACGGCGGCCAAATCATTCAACATAAAATTCAACACTTGAGTCAATCCATTCAAATTAAAAACTCTTACCTCACCCTGAACTTTAACTTGCAATTTCAAATCCTGGATAGTTCTTTTATCCAACAGAGCTTGGCGAACAAAATTTACCACCATCTGGTCCTCGCTTTCGGGCGATTGGTCGTTGTTGTTTATCTTGTCAAAGATCCAAAATTTATTTATATTTAATCTTGTCCAGATCACCGTCAATCACAATCGGTTTCATACCTTTGATTTCTTCAGTATAATTCACGTCAGGACACCCACGAAGCATAAAAATAATCTTGTACTGAGAAAAAGCATAACCCATTTCGATCAAAACATTACCACCAATATAATTGACTTGACCATTTTTGTCATAATTCAAAACCAAAATCGCATCTGCCTGGTCAATCTTGTCAAAATGCAGTCTCATCCGATCTTCTTTCAAATCCAAGAATTCAGCTTCTGACATATTTGCCAGCCAATCTTTTATATCTTCAATATGCTCATTGACTGCCTGGCCAACGGTAAAGGGCGTCTGAACTTCAAACCCCATCTGCCTCAATTGATCAGCCGTTGACAAAATTTCATTTTTAAAAGCCAAACTGGCACAAATCACGATTTTCATAAGACCTCCTCTATTGATTGACAAAATTAATAAATTATGATAATATATTACGTTAACAAACCGGAGGGAACAACATGTCATACCGTAAGCAAATCTTCCATCTGACTTTCAATTTCATCTCTAGCTGGCAGTATGCCGTTGCTTGGCTGTTTGGGGACCTCATCTGGCTCTCCATCGTCAACCGAACTTTTAAACTCAATATTCATCCTCTTGCTTGGGCTTTTGGCTCATTCAGTTTGATTCTGGGCTTCACGTATTTGGTATTTTACAAGAAATTCAAAAAATATCAACCTTTGATCGAAAGCCGACAAACCAAGGCTGAAGGAGACGACCATGGATAAATCAATTCGACTTTGCCTCAACATTATAGTTGCCTTTACTGGCGCTGGAATTATGATTTTTTTCACTGGCTTCCAGCTCTCATAATCTTGGTTCTTGGTGCCAGCATTGGCTTGTTGGCCTATTTTGTATTCAATATTATCATTTTTCTACAACTTATCTGGCTAAGTATGTATATTCTAAGCTCTATCATCATATACATTTCCATGCTCTTTTATGCCCGAAAACACAACCTTTAGAAGCAAACCATCATTAACGAACAACCAACCGAATGCAGGGAAAACATGAGCAACACTCAATTTACCAAAATGATCACAGCTCACGCAGAACAAATCAAAGAACAAGTCTCAAAAATGTCACCAGAACAACTTGCTGATTTCATGGCCCGACTGATTCACACCGGATTTGAAATGTCAGGCGAAGGCAACAATGCTGAATATGGCGGCTTCGGTGAACTTTCCCCCGACAATTTGGGTGAAGTTCTGACAAATGATAGAAAAAACGAAAAAAAAGGGTCATGGATGCCAAGCACGCTTCTCGAATTCCATTTGAAAAAAATTGTCAATTTCAATCCCAGTTTTTGGGCACCAGAACCAAATGAACCTATCGAACACGAATAAACTCAAAATAATGCAAAACCAGACGCTAACAAACGTCTGCTTTTTTATTAAAAATTTTATTTCTTTACATCTCACCTTTTAAATATTTCTGCCGGAGTGACTCGGGAAATTTCTCTATTGCATATCTGAGCATAGTTCTAGGCATTTTTTGATAATATTTTCGTAAAAAAAGTTCTTCTACTTCCCGATCTCGATTACCCACTTCACGGAGCATCCAACCGACCGCCTTGTGAATCAAATCATGATCATCCGCAAGGAGAATTTCCGCAATTTTCAATGTATCTTCAAATTCTTTATTTCTAATAAAAGTATAAGTAGCCAGCATTGAAATTCTCTTCTCCCACAAACTTTTTGACCTGGCCAATTTGTATAAAACAGCCCGATCTCGCTTGAGCAAATAATCTCCCACAATATCGGGTGTGGTCACGTCAATCAAGTCCCAATTATTTATATACTTGGTATTTTTTAAGTATATATCAAAAACCTGTTTTTTCTGCTTGTCATCCCCTTTTTTATATTTATGAACCAAGATTCTTAGCGCTGCCATCCGCACTTCATGCACTTTGTCTTTGAGTAAAGTCAAAACTTCGGTCAAATCAATATCTTGATACTTCTTAGCCACATCCTTGATCTCCTGAGCCGTCAAACCGTAAAATTCATCTCCTTCGCCATACTGTCCTTTGCCAGTTTTAAAAAAATTATCAAAAACCGCGATCTTCTCCGGATTTTTCAAAGCTTTTAATTCATTTTTTACTTTAATTACACTCATGTTAATTGCTAATCTTTGGACACAAATTATCAATCTGTTACTAATAACACAAATCAGACTACTTCCCTTTTATTTGTAACATTTGTATCTCCTATATTGCCTGCCTAATTTTCTTCATTAAATTTAAATAAAATTCTAAATTATTCAATGTAGCCAATCGAATCGCCAGTGGCTCATTCACTGAGAACAAATGTCGCAAATATGCCTTTGAATACTTTTTTAGTACAGGGAAGCGAGAATTGGCATTTATTGGTTCAAATTTTTGCGCAAACTTTTCAGCCTTGATATTTATCTGTCTATAACAACGATTTTGATTAGCCAAAACATCATAATTAGCCTTCTCCGCAGCCGGCTGCCACAGATACAATCGGCCATGTCTGGCTTCTCGAGTTGGAATCACGCAATCAAACATATCTACGCCTCTTTTTACCGCATTTATGATATTTTCCGGCCGGCCAACGCCCATCAGATATCGAGGTTTGTCTTTAGGTAATTCATCGGTAATATAATCCAAAACCTCATACATGTCTTTTTCACTCTCACCAACCGACAAGCCGCCAATTGCATAACCATCAAAACCAATTGCAGTCAATCCTTGAGCACTTTTTTTGCGCAAGTCTTTATCAAGCCCGCCCTGAACAATCCCAAACAACATAGCTTTGTCACCCTGAAGCTCTCGAATGGTTGACTTGCCAAAATAATCCTTACATCTGGCAGCCCACCTGGTCGTCATATCTACCGATTTTTCCAAATATTCACGCTTGGCCGGCAATTCCACACATTCATCCAGAACCATGATAATATCTGAACCCAAATCAAGCTGAATTTGAATTGAATCCTCTGGCCGCATAAATTGTTTACTGCCATCGATATGAGATCGAAACTGAACTCCGTCTTCAGTAATCTTTCTAATCTTTGACAAGGAAAAAACCTGAAATCCACCGCTATCAGTTAAGATTGGCCTATCCCACTGCATAAACTCATGCAGGTCACCCGCCCTCTTTATAATCTTATTCCCCGGTTTTAACATCAAATGATAAGTGTTACTTAGAACAATTTGAGCTTCCAGCTCCTTCAAATCTTCAAACGTTAGTGACTTAACTGATGCTTTGGTCGCAATCGGCATAAAAAAAGGTGTCTCAAGAATTCCTCTACGAGTTTTTACCTGCCCTCGCCGAGCCTTACTCTTTTTAGATTGTTTAAGTAATTTATAGGACATTATTTTTTATTTTCTCTAATAATTTTTTTATACAATTCCACATATTTTTTAGCCATTACCGAGCTATCAAAATTTTCCTCGGCGTATTGCCGACATTCTGCACGGTCAAATTGATCAATATTCTTAGCAGCTTCAACCATAGCATCAAAATCATTAGACAAAAAAGCCGTGCGTGCATTCGGCAACATTTCCGGGAGTGGATTAACCCTAGAACCGATCACTGGAGTTCCACATGCCAATGCCTCCTCCACCACCAACGGACACACCTCCGGTCGTCTTATTGGGAACAACAACGCTTCGGCCTCTCGTAAATAGTCATAAATTTCCTCATGGCTGACATCTCCCATGTGAATAATATTTTCATCATTCAGGTAAGGCTTCAACTTTTCTTGATAATAATCTTTCCGTTCATCGGTTTTTCCCACTCTACCAAATATCAACAATTTCTTTTCTGCTTTCAAAGCAATTCTAATGGCAATATCAGCTCCTTTTTGATCAGCCAAACGCCCGACAAACATTAAATATTTCCCTTTCTTGAAAGAAGGCCTTATCTCAGCTGTGGGCACGCCATTATATATCACAGCTAAAACTTCAGATGTACCCTTTTGTGTCTCTGACAAGGCAACTATATAAATCCCAACCGTACGCAGTTGCTCCAACACAACTTCTAAGAATCGATTATGAAGAGACAAAACACATGGTATAGTTAAATTCTTTCCCACAAAATAAGCATTGCCTTGAGAATGCACATGAACAATGTCAAACTTATCTTGATACTTGAGAACTTCAATTTGACTGGCAACTACCAAATTTCTCATGATTATCGGATTGATGGACTTCAGCTTTGACATATTCCAAATACTTTGTTCCAAAGTCGGGATCAATTTGGCTTGTGTCTTCCAATCAGCTGGGGCAAAAAGCGTTACATCGACATCCAAACTCAAAAGCTCATTCACCAGATTTTGGACCACAATCTCCGGACCACCGGTGTCACCAAATGGCGGAGCCACCATCGCGACTCTAATTTTATTTCTACTCATATTTTCCTTTTCCAGACTGAAACCGTTCCACATGAACAAAAATCAATCAATTATATTAAAAATACAGTTTATTATATATTATTTTTGACTTTTCAAATATCTTTGAATTCGTTTTTTAAATTCAAACACCAACTTTATAGTATCATTCCTAGCTTCATCATACTTTTTACCTAAACCCTGATAATTATTCTCCTGACCAATCATGCGCCATATCTCAAACATTCCGACTCCAAACTTCTTGAAAGATTTGGTTGAAGCACTGAATTGCGCAATATCATGCTTATTAACCATTGGAGCTCTAAAATCTGGGGAGTATATCTCAACCACTGTACCATATATAGTTGGCTTTCCACCTTTTTTCTTGGCATAAAACTCAGAGATTCTAGCTTTCGCATAATTAGATTTTGTTTTAAAAGCTTTCTTCAACCAGTCAGGCAATTCAATCACATACACCTCATAAACATTTTTACGAACAATATATCCGTATTCACGAAAAGCTTTACCAATTGGTTGTCCGTTCCTAATGGTCAAATTGATCAATTCAATTTCTTTACTTGCAAACTTCTCAGGAAAAAAAGTTAAAGCAAATGTTCTAGATACACCCTTCTTATCAATCAAATGAACCATTCTAACCCGCTTATCATGCCGCAAAACCTGAGCTTCAATCGGCCCATATTTGCCTTCTAATACATCAGTATGTAATTTTTCTTTTAATGGAAAATGTTGCATATATTCTAATTTATACAAAAATTCTACCACGAAACACCAAACAAATCAATTTCTCCGTAAAACAAACCAAAACTTGACAATTCTTGCTTGATATAGTATAGTTTTCAGTTCAAACCTACAAACCTGGAGATTACAAATGTCAAAATGGCGTAAATTTCTGTTTATCTTTTTTATCACCATCTTCTTAATATCTGCCTTCTCATGTGTATTCTTATTTATAATGTATTCTGCAAAAAGAAAAGCCTTACGAGTCTGTATAAAATCAAAACAGTCTACTTGTGAATGTCTGTATGCAGCAGAAGATTAATTTCCATGGAATGAAGATCAACTAATTACTTCTTTGAACGACTGCATTATTGATATCCAAACTGATTTTCAATTTATCGGAAATCTTGAATATTACTATCAAATTGCCGACCGGAATGACATTGACTTGGACAGTATGATCACGTCATATGCAACCGGCTTCAATGATCCTAATACCTCCGCTCAACTTCGATTTGCGTATCATCACTATAAAAAAGATTTCGATGTCGCCAAACGCTGGCTTGACATAATCATCACCACGAGACTATCTAGCCAATCCGATCCCAAAGAAATTTGTGACTTCTGGAATAACATCAAAGTGTATGAAGAGACAATCATCTACAGACCTCTAATCACAAAGATCGCCCTTCCTTGCCTCGAATATTTCTTGCAAATCAATGATCTAACAACAGTCAACGATATCCTTGGTCATGACCAGAGCAAACTTTGGCCCGAATACGACAAACTAAAACTAAGAACACAAAGACTCAATATTGACTATCTTCGAGCCAACAATCAGCTCATAACAGCCATTAGATATGCAATCGAAAACAACCTGAAATATCCGGAAATGAAAAAAGACTTTCATAAATTATTTGAAACCGCCGTCCAGACCAACAATGTTGTTTCATCCATGAGCCAGCTTCAAAACTTGTACAACGCCAACCTTAAATGCAGGATGCTAAATCAAGACCAAGCTCGAACGTTAGCCATGCTGATTGCCTACGACCAGTACAAATCCAAAAATGTCAGCCAGGTAAATCGAGTCCTAGCTGCTGACAACATTAGTTTTAAAGAATTCGAAGTCCTACTCAGGATTACTGACTTGGACACCTTCCTGAAACTAAAGCTTTATCGTAGTCTACCGCTGGAAGAGATCGAACCGTGACTATACATAACCATGTATAGTTTTTTTTTATTAACCAACGAAAAAACCACTGCTAATGAGCAATGGCTCTTTCGTAAAATAGAAAGAACAAACGATTTCGTTCATTATCAGTCCGCTTTTAAAGACAAACACTATCTTCAAATACTTACTGACAATATATTCATTCCTAGCATTCACTATTAATTCGTAAATTCGCCTTCACTTATCTCTGAGCAAACGATGTATCATGCCAGCTAACATAATCAATCCGATCCGCTTCAACAAAATTATATTTCGCGACTTTTGCTCGCAAATTTCGCATTGATTGCAACTCGACCACTTCTAATCCAAGACTCTCATTATCTACCTTAAGTTCTGCGATTTTCTTTTCCAGGTCTCTAATTTGATAACCCTTGACCGCCATATTATTGATTTCAAACAAATACAAGAAAGATGAAACCAAAACTACCATCACAATTAATGCACTAATCAATTTTGATTTATTACTTCTTAGTTTTGATGATTTTTTGTTTTCTTGATTCCTTCTAGTACCAGACTTTATAGTTGTTGAATAGCGAATCATGTTTTTAATTTTTATTTTTTTTAACTACAAAAGAATTTTTGTTTACCAAGTCACTAAACGATTAACTGACTTGTCGCAGCTCAAAAGTACGTCTATCCTTGAACTCTTGTTTCTTGCCCTTGTTCCATCTGTGAACCGGACTTAAGTAACCAACAACCCGAGTATAAACTTCACATTTTTGCCTTTGTATTTTTGTTGCTGGCATATGCTTGTTTAATATTTAATGCTTTTTATTTTTGTTATATCAAATCAAATTGTCTATTTTTTGTAATTGTTTGTAACATTTTGCAATTTCATAACGTCTAATTTTTCAACCACTCGCAACTTCGCAGATCTGGATCGACGATTGTCTTGCAACTCTTTGTCAGATGGTGTGATTGGCTTTCTGTTGACCAACTTTACCCGAGCTTTATGAAGACATACACATTGTGGCAATTCCTTGGGACAAATACAGCTCGTGCTTTCCATCTTAAAATATTCTTTTACAATTCGATCTTCCAAAGAATGAAAAGTAATAATGGCCAACCGCCCACCTGGATTAAGTAACTCAATCGCATCGGTGATCACGGATTGAATATTGTCAAACTCTTGATTAACCGCAATTCGCAAAGCCTGAAATACTTTTGTTGCTGGATTTGTTCGAGTCCAAGGATTCATACCCTTCACTTCTTTAATCAAATCTACCAACTGTACCGTTCTATCAATTGTCTCTTCTTTACGCTTGGTTACAATCGCCTTTGCAATTGCTCCAGCTTGCCCCTCTTCTCCATATTCCCGAAATAGTGTTTCTAGCGATGTTTGTGAATATGAATTCACAATTTCCGCTGCGGTCAACTCATTATCAACCGAATACCTCATGTCTAACGGCTCATCCTGTTGAAAAGTAAATCCTCGCCCTGATGCTTTGAGCTGATCCAGTGATAAGCCCAAATCAAGGAGAATGCCGTCAAATGAACTAAATCCATTTTCATAAACGTGTTTTTTTATTCTAATATAACTGTCGTTAATTAAAACAACATTATTATCATATTTTTTCAATCGTACTTGAACTCTTTCAACCGCATCTTTATCCCAATCCAAGCCGAGCAAACGACCATTAGGCAAAATGCGCTTTAAGATTTCTTCTGCATGTCCGCCCCCTCCGAGTGTACCGTCAATAAAATCCTGATTTGCATCAGGATTTAAGCTTTCAAGTACTTCATTTAATAATACTGAATCATGTACTGTCATAAACTTAAACTCCCAACTCGCCGAGTTTTTCGGCGATGTTATTTGCGTCTTTTTGTGTAGTCTCATTATAATGTTCCCAAGCTTTTTCATCCCAAAGCTCAAGACGATTATATAATCCGGCTACAACGACCTTTTTCTTTAATGAACCAAACTTTCTTAGATAATCAGGCAAAGTTACCCTTCCCTGCTTGTCCAAAACCACATCCATAGCTCCAGCGAGCATTAGACGTGAAAACGCACGCGTATTGGCTTGACTGATTGGCAATTGAACCAATTTTTCAGCCAACTTATTCCATTCATCTTTACTATACAAAAATAAACAGTTGTCTAAACCGCGTGTGACAACTGCCCCTTTTACCAATTTGGCCCGGAATTTAACCGGAATAGCCAATCGGCCTTTTTCATCTATTGAATGTTTGTATTCTCCGATGAACATAGCTAAGTAAATTTATTAAACATTACTCGCTGTAATAAAAGCGGGGCAATCACCTAACGCCAGGTTAGATCATTCCCCACAATTCCCCACAGAAATCCTTACATCCCCATTATATACCGCAAACAATACACCGTCAACCATTTTATCCCCAAGAATTTTAATGTAAATTAGGACAAATAACTCTTGAGATAAACATATCAATTTGCTATATTATTTAATCCATCACCCACCACTCAATAAGAGTAGCAAATGCTGCAATCAAACATTGGCCATCCATTTGAAACAGAATTAGCTCTTCAACAAACAATGCTGCGATTAATGGTCATTGGTTTCTTTGCCGACCGCCTCCCAGTTCAGGTGAATAGTTTTATGAACCTCGACAAAGAAGGTGTAACCATTGAATCCAAAACTCTTCGCCTTGGTTGCCTCACAACACCACGCTTTGAAATCCGCCTAACTATCATTGAACCAACCGACGCCAAACCAAACGGGTCCTATGTTTACAGACTAACTGTAAACGAAAATCTCAATAAAGAAGAACAAAATATCATTTACAAAGAATTTCTCCCCATGTTTTGCCAGGTATAAAAAAAATAAAAAACAGACCCTAACAAAGGTCTTTTTCTTTTTTTTAAAACTCAATTAACCGGCCAACACAAAATCTTCACCAATTACTTTCGACAAACAATTATAAATAAAATTGTCATCTCGATACCCTTGTTTTTCATGAAAAATCTCCAAACTTGTTCCCTTATGCTCAACAGTCCAACCAAAACCAAGCTGATCACCAAATTTGTGACACAACTCAAAGGGCACCTCACTAATACCATCTAAACTAAAAACATACTGACCTTCATGACCAGCAATATCAAAATCTATGTATATTTTAATTTGTTCAGTCATTTTTATTATAATTTGTAATTCATAATAAGTAATTAATGCCTAACACGTAATTTGTAATTCATCATCAGCTGCTAAGTTTTTGTTGTTAAAGTTATCCAATATTCGGCTCTCGTCCATACTCCGGTTCCACCCACTTTACCTTACTTGTGTCAGCCTGAGCTTGTCGAAGGCCAACCTTCCAAACCTTCTTTAATCTTTGTTCATATGACAAATATAGCCACCAGGTATTCAATCTAACGCCTACAACTTCAATTCCAAGCGAATAAGCTAAAGCATTAGCCGTCGCCACCCCAATTCGAAGGGCTGAAAAATCACCTGGGCCAATAACAACAATTATCCGCCCTAGATCACTTAATTCATTCTTATCCTTTTTGATTATTTTTTCAATCTCATCCAACAACCGCTCTGACTGCTGATACCTTTCTTCCAGTATTTCAAAACTTTGAAGCTTCCGGCCTCCAAGACCTACCGCAAAATACTTATTATTTTCAGTTGCAATCACCAAATTCATAAACAAATTTTTAGCTTAAATTTTTTGTAATTTATTAATTATTTATATTTATTCTATGGTTGAACAATGACTGGAATTCCCATTGGAGCCCAATCATATATCCATTTTGAATTCTTCAAATCCACATTAACACAACCATGACTCATTCGATGTCCAAAGTTATTATGCCAATATGCCCCATGAATAGTAAAAACACCGCTGAAAGATAAAACATCAGGTACATTGGGTAAATCATAATTATTTGGGTTATTGGGTCCATAAACCCAACTCATCCGCACCAAGGGTCTCTTCTTAAAAATTTTAAACGTTCCAACCGGAGTATCAAACCCCCACTTGCCGGAAGAAATTAAAAATGTTTTATCCAATCGTCCACGGACATACGCATACAATCTTTGTTCAGACAAATCAACCTTAATAACCTTAAAATTGCTAGACAAATCGCCATCAACCTGTAATGTTTGCGGCATTACCACCACCTCATTCTTACCCTTCAAATTACCAAAAGATACATTAACACCCCCCTTGAAACCTTCATCATAAACAAAAAAGGTGGGATTAATCTTGGGCTGACCAGCTAGATCAAAAAAACGTACATGCGGACCACCACTGAATCCAGCTGCAGTTGTAATATATGGAATATTATTAAAATATGAGACAGACACATCAACTCCACCCCGAAAGCCAGAACCATAAGCATCAAACTCTAAAAGCTTATCTCCAGACATATTATACACCCATACCGCCGACTTCATACCGACCCCAGAGCCCATAATCACATCATCCTTACCATCTTGATTGATATCTAACGCCGCAATCTTCATTGGTTCAAAGGCATTATCAAGCTCGACCGTAAAATCACCGAGCACCTTATTACCAAACCGATCAAAAAAACTGACAATATTTTTTCCTTCATCAAACAAACTGACTATAATTTCTTTTGTCCCATCGCCATTTACGTCCCCGACCGCCAACTCCATACCATTTCTATATGAAGCATCATAGGCAAAAAACCCTGGGGTAAATTTAGATTGCCCATAACCATCAAAAATGCGCACTTGTGGACCGCCACCTTCTCCGGGTACAGTGATAATCTCTTCTTTACCGTCGCCATCAAAATCAAACGAAGCAACATTGACCCGCCCCTCATATCCGACAGAATATGGTTGCCAGGAATTAATCTCACTACCATCACCTCTCAACAATCGAATCAATGGCTTTTCTTGATAACCAACTCCGAGCAAAACCTCATCAACCCCATCACCACCAACATCTATCAAGTCAAAATCCAAATAACCGGAAAAATCACCATTAAATAGTGAAGTACTATTTATTAACTGCAAATTATTGGAATAAACTTTCAATTCGTCAAAAGCCACTCCATCGTTAGCGACAACAGGGAAGCTATAAAAACAACCAGCTACAACTATAAAAAAAACTACGACAAGATATTTGTTCATAAAAATGAATGATTATTTCTTTGTACTATAATTATACTACAAATTGTCAATTTCTGACAATTGATCCACAATAATCATGTCGAGATCTCTTTGCTCTAAAATATCAAGCAAAAAACGATCAGCAATATCATGTCGAAGCCTATATTCTTTTAAATCCATAATTGTAAATTTTATCTTTTTCCCTATCTCAGTTTCAAATTTATTGATCGCCCGAATCATATCTTTCTTGGAAAAAGACCCAATCACCACCAAATCTGTTGGAGCTTTTTTATTATCAACAAAAACACCACTCAAAGCCAAATAATTAACTTGCCCTACTCCTTTGATTTTTTCAGCAAATCGTTTTTCAATCATCATCTTATTCTTATTAAATAACGCATCCAATTCATCCTTAAATAAATTCCGTTTATTTAACCGATAATACTTTTTTGCATTAACACCTCTGGTGGCTCCAACCAAACCGGGATTTGCACTTGAATCATTTTCCTGTTCAGATATATCTATTTCAATCAATCCAATATCAATCAGATTATTTAGTTCTCTTCTAATAGAGTTAATTAAAGAATCTGTTAATCTAGTCAATTCTCGAACAAAAAACTTCCGCTCAGGATGACTGAGGAACAGTTTGATCATTTTTACTCTTGTTTTTGAACCAAATAATTGATCAAGCATAAAATCAAAAGAATATTTACATTGAACGTTAGTTATAGTATAATACAGAAGAAATTGAATCGTCAACCAGCCACCTTTGATTTTATCATAATATGCCAGAAAATAACTTATTGTCAATCAAGGATCTAACCATAAAAAACCCCAAAAAAAAGTCAGATTACTTCTGTCAAAATTTTAAGATTTTCCCGGAAAACAAAGAAAAGCATGGTGGATTTCTTTTTGGAATCATAGAACTTCGAGCTACCAATATTGCCCAATCGGAAAAAATATACACCACCATATTAAATACACTCAAAGAAAGCTACTACCAACAAATTCTAAACTCGCCAGACCCAACAAAATGCAACCTTGAAACCATCTTTGAATTTGCTCTCAATAAAACCAATCAAAAAATTATTGAGCTGATCCAAATTGGACAGATCAACCTTATTATTGAGAACCTAAATTATTTCATCGGAATCATCAAACCAAACGACGACAACACCAACAGTCAACTATATTTCACCTGCAAAGGCCAAATCCACGTTTACGTCATACACAAAACCAAAAAGAATGATTTCAAATTAATATCAATCATTGACAAAGACACTCAGAACAATCCGACAAACAGCAATGATAAAATAAAAATATTTTCCGTCATTACCTCTGGACAGCTATTTCTCCACGACACCATCATTATCATGACTGAAATATTTCATAACCTTATATCGCCGGCAAAAATTCTTTATATTCTCAGCAACAATAGCATCAACGAAGCTATTGACTACTTCAAAGTTCAGATAAGACAGTTAAAAAATAAAAACTATCAAGATCACTGCACCTTATTCCTCAAGCATGAACCAGCCATCAATCATAGTCAAAAATCTGATTCTGAAAAATCTATTGCCAACCTGATCAATACAACTGAAACAACGGAAAAACTACTGACCCCCAGCTTTGCGATCAACATCACCAAACACTTTAAAAAAGCGCTAACGCTCATCTCAAAAGTATTCTCAATCGATCCAACCAAGCCTCAACATGGACCCAAATATTCTTTTTCTCAAATTATCACCCGTATCAGATTTAGTCTTGAACAATTATTTCATCGACCTGAAACAAAAAGCTCAACGCCAACAGAAAAGGTTTCCAACCATATATCATTTTCACCAAAAAGAATATTCCAATCATTGGCTTCAAAAAAGACCACAACAATCATCATCACTTCAATCATTGTCTTTAGCCTGTTATTGACTGGTGGCATCATGTGGTCAAAAAATCAAACCAAAAAAAATGAATCGAACGTTGCCTACGAAAATCAAATAAACTCCGTCAAAGATTTAATCGCCGACGCTGAATCCAGCTATATATACAAAGACCAAAATAAAAGTCTGGAATACTTAAAAAATGCCATTACCGAGCTATCGTACTTACCACAAGCAACCGAAAATCAACAAATCAACCACCAAGAACTTCAATCACAAATTAAAGACCTCAAGCACAAGCTTTTTAATATTGAAAAAATTTCCCTAGAACAAATCGTCACCTTAGAAATAAATGGCCAACAAATAAACGCCAATCAAATTTTAATTATTAATAACAAGATATACGCACTAGGCAATAGCAAAACCATCGCTGTTATTGATCCCACCAACAAAAGCCTAGAGTCAATCATCAATTATGACACTGACATCACGATGGGTACCAGTGACGAGAATGGCAATATTCGCCTAGTCAGCAAAGACAACTCACTATTATCCCTTCAAAACAGTAACTTCACCAAAATAAAAACTCTTGACAGCCAACCAAATAATATCCAGATCTACAATGGTCGACTTTACACCCTACTAGACGGACAAATCACCAAATCAAACGACAATGGTGCCGGCTCAGAATCCAATTGGCTAACTACCACCGAAGACTTAAGCCAAGCCAGTGACTTGACCATTGATGGCAGCATTTATGTCTTGACCAAAGACGGCAAACTACTCAAATACTATGCCGGTGACGCCGAAGCAATAAATTCTCCAATCTTCGACCCTGAAACCAACAATGCCGAAGAAATTTTCACGACTCCTGAATTAAACAATCTATACATTTCTGATCCAGCCAACAAACGAATAATTGTCGTCGACAAACAAGGCTCTACCGTCAAACAACTACAATTTGACAACCTCAATCAAATCCAAGCAATCACCATTTCAACAGATGGCCAAATCGGCTACGTCATCGCTGATCACAATTTATATAAATTCAGTCTATAAAGACGACCCCTATTTCCATTAAAGGTCAAAAAAATAGAGTTGTTTTTACAACTCTTTTATATTACCTCAAACGACACCAACCGAACCATATTGAGACCATACTTAGACAAATGTTCCAACAAATAAGTTTTCAACTTATTTTCCATTGATTTGAATTGTTTTTCATCATACGGGTTATACAATTCACTCAAAAATGCTGATGCAAATTGTTCATTGAATTCACTCAGCTGATAACGAACAACCTTGTCAATTTCTACGCCATTTTCTTCGATCGTAGGAATACCCATTCTTCCATCACCCGGACCCAATCCAATCGTGCCAAAAAAACGACTCAGACTTACTACCTCAATTTCAATTTTCAATTTAAGCAGATTATGTTTTGCATTCATTGACTTGCTTTCAAACCCCACAGCTTGAACAAATGCCAAATTTGCACATTCAGACAAACACCAACATACGTGCTTACAATAACCATCTACATTATCACCATCAAAAAGCACCACATGTTGTGAGGATAAATTGTGAGAATCATCATCACCCAGAGTATCAGCATATTCAACAAACCACGGACTTATCAACAGCAAACACAAAACCACCATAAAAGTTACACCGGTAACCTCAATCAAAGTATCATTGCCCTTCGCCATACCACAAATACCAAACACAACCAACAAAGTAATCAATACCATCAATGTAATTAAAACTATATGCATAACGTCCTCCTTTTGTGATGAACGCTACACCTTAACACAAATATTCACGATTGTCAATATCAAAAAAACTCTCCCGAAGGAGAGTTTTTATATATTTGAAATTAAATTATTTCAAATTTACCTGCCCACCAGCTTCAATAATCTGATTCTTGATATCTTCAGCTTCTTCTTTCTTAACCGCTTGCTTAATCACTGTAGGCGCTCCATCAACCATGTCTTTGGCTTCTTTCAAACCTAGACCGGTAACCGCTTTTACTACCTTGATCACAGCAATTTTGGTTTCACCAGCAGCCACTAGCTCAATATCAAATTCTGATTTTTCTTCAACTTCAGCGGCAGCGGCAGCTGGACCGGCAGCCATAGCCATCATTGGAGCAGCAGCACTAACACCAAACTTGTCTTCTAGAATTTTGACCAATTCAGCCAAATCCAATACAGACATCTTTTCAATTTCTTCTACCAAAGACTTGAATTTCGCTGGAACCTCAACCTCTTTTTTTTCTTCAGCTACAGTTGTTTCTTCAACTGGCTTTTGTTCATCTGTCATAATATTTTTCTGCTGTTTACTGATAAGTTAGCAATTATTATAATTCACTAATTTACCAATTAACTAATTTTATTGTTTATTATCTTTAATTGCATTAAGAACAGTTACCAATCCACGCAAATTACCAGCCATTACATTTACAAAGCCACTAATAGGCGCGTTGAGTGAACCAACAATCTTGGCATATAGCTCTGGTTTACTTGGCAATGCTGCCAGCATCTTCACTTTTTCAACACCAATAACTTTTGATTCAAAAATACCTCCTCTAAAAATAATCTCGTTATGATCCTTTGAAAAATCATTCAAGATCTTGGCTGGAGCCACTTCATCTTCTCGGCCAAAAGCGACAGCCAAACTTCCCTCATAATCAAGTTCCGAATCATCAAATTTCAGCTCGTTAAGCACTTTTTTTAGCAACGTCTTTTTGACGGCTAAAAATTCGACTTGTTCGTCTTTACATTTATTTCGAAGTTCCTCAGTACTAGGAACATTCAAGCCTGTGTAGCTAACCATCACAACGCTTTTGGCTTCACCGAGCTTATCCGTCAACAAAGAGATCAAATCCTCTTTTTGTTGTTTGGTTTTAGGCATATTTCAATTTATTAGTAATTAGTAAAAAGTAATTTACCACCTAACTTTTGTAAAATTATAGATTATTACTCACAATCATTATTTGAGTTTTGGCAGTATTGGGAATGTTTTATGATTCGTGATTAAAAAAATCCCCGGTTTCCCGCAGACTCAAACTTATAAAAGCTAACAGCTCCAAGCTAAAAGCTAATAATGTCCCTATGCAAGAAATTTAAGTCTTTCGACTCTTGCAGTCTACGGAATTTAATTGTACTTATATACTATCAAAAGCAAGCGTTTTAGTCAAGTACTCAGTCCCAATACTTCAAAAATAATAAAAAACACCCATTTCTAGGCAAATATCAAGAGAGGAAAACTTCCAGTTTTTCGGCTTGAATTTGCCAATCAAATTTAGTTTTGACTCGTTCCTCAGCCAACTCTCCCATATGTCGCAATTGTTCTTTATTATCCAGCAGCGCATACATTTTCTGCTGAATATCACTAATATTATGGGGATCAACCAAAACACCACTCACACCATCTTCTACCGCCTCAGGTACACCACCACTGTTTCCTGCCAAGACAGGAATCTTGAACAAGTTCGCTTCCAAGTAGACAATACCAAAACCCTCAACGTCACCATCAGCTAATTCGCGAGATGGCATCACAAATAAATCAGCCAACTGGTACAAATATGGCAATTCTTCGTTAGAAATATCTGTTAAAATCGTTACATATTTATGCAAATTATGATGATGAATAATTGATTCCAGACGATTCTTGTCTGAACCTCGCCCAACGATCAAGTAATGAACAAATGGCAAACGCTTTTTAACCTCAACCATAGCTCGAATTGCTTGATCAAATCCCTTGCGTTCCACCAACCGTCCAACTGATAACAAAACTTGTTTATTTTTTATATTATATCGCTCTTTAATATCTTCCAACATGGTTTGATTATAATTTTCAATTGGAATAATAGAAGCTCCAGGATAAACAACCTCAATATCCAAGTTTGATCTACCCGAGACCTCAAGCAATTTATTCTTGGTAAAATTACTATTAACAATTATTTTCTCAGCCGAATTGACCAACATTTTGAACAATTTTCGTTTTTTGGAAGTTTTTTGAGCCATTGCTATATCCAAACCATGGAAAGACAAAATGTAAGGAGTGTTCAAAAATTTTTTCAACAGCCAAGCAACGGTACCACCTGGCAAAACCTGGCCAACAATTAATTGATCGGGCTTCTCCATTCGACAAACTTTGAATGATTGCCACAAAAAAGGCAGCCACTTGGGCCATACCCATCGATCATGAGAAATCAGCCGTTTTCGATAAATCAAGTACTTTTGTTCAATATCAAAATCCAAAGAGTTGTCATACTCCGGAGCCAATACCACCAACCGTTCCTCTGGCAAATGCTTAAGCAAATTAGCCCAATAATTGGCTACTCCGCCATTCTGAGGTGGGAAATCCAAAGTTATTAATAGTGTTTTCTTCATACTCTCATAATAACACTGAGCATAGCGCCGTCAAGATTTGTGTTGCTTTGACGATATGAATAAAAATTGTGTTCACAACGAGTACAATGCTTTTGCCCTCCAACATTACTCACTTCAATTCCAGCTCCGATTAATTGTTTTTTTATAATTTTAGTCAAATCTACTCGAATAAGACTGCTATTCATCTGAACACAGTCAGGATATGCTTCAAATTGATTTAAAATATCCTCCCTGATCTCAAAACAACAACTACCGATATGTGGCCCTATTTCCACCAAAATTTTTGCCTTGTCACTCCCGAGCTCATTCATGTGTTCAACCATTTTCTCTGAAATATTACTAACCACACCACGCCAACCAGCGTGAGCTGCTCCTACAATGCCAACCCTAGGGTCATAGAACATTATTGGCACACAATCAGCTGACTCTACCACTAAAGCCACCCCAGTCTCCTTGGTTACCAAACCATCATAACCCCTTAACCAATCTTTTTCCCAGGCACCAGCCCCCATATCTCCCGATCCGACCACAACCACATGATTGCCATGTATTTGATCTACTGCGACCATCTGCTCCAAATTGATATTAAGAGAAGAAAAAAAATATTGCCTATTTTTGACAACATCACCACCAGTCCACTTGAAAGACAAATTTCCGTCTCTTTTTTCAGAAATAGCCGCCTGAAGACCTGGCCACGCCTTAAAATATCTAATCATAATTATCGCTTAATAATTGCCTTACGAATATAAATCACATCATCCTTAGTAAACCCCTTTAACAAATACAACATCACAATATACACAATGGCCGCCGGAATAATCGCGGCAAAAACTGATATATAATTTTTTAACACAAAAACAATCACCGCCATAACCACAGCACTCACAATCGTTCGAAGAAACACTAATATTAATTTCTTTTTACTATATGGAATAATCTTCTTTGCAACAAATAAACTCATCAAAAACAACAAACCATGTGAGAATAAAAATATATACGCGGCTCCAATATACTGATATTTTGGAATAAAAATCAAATTCAAGACAACATTCAACAACAAAACAATTCCAACCAACTTGGTATTCATAACTTGCTTATCGCACCCATTAAGTAAAGCGCCCAAAGGAAAGTTCAAAAACACAAAAACCAACCCAAAAGACATAATTTGTAATGTCAATATAGACGGAGCAAATTCAACGCCAAATAACGTCACAATTGCTTCCGGTGCAATGCTAAACAAGCCAAAAGCTATCGGCACCACCACGATAGTTAACAACAGCATTGATTTGTCAAAAATATTAGTCAGTTGTTTGCGATCTGAGTGATAATAATGACTAAAAGCCGGAAATATAGCGGCCGCAAAAGCCGACGGAATAAATTGCATCGCAAATGGTATCTTCATCGCCGCCTGATACCATCCAACCGCTTTATCGCCTTCAGATCCAAGTAAATATGACAACAAGACAGAATCTGCATTCCCATAAATTCGACTAAAAATAGCAATCATAGCAAATGGCCAAGCAATCAAAAACAACGGCTTCAATAACTTGTTATTCAATTGAATTTTCGGCCACATCCCAAGTCGCAATCGAATCATGATTAATGAAAATATCAAGCTAAACGAACTACCTACAATAAACGGAGCCATCAAATAAGGCAATGGCAGCGCCAAATACAATACGGTAAACCCAACCAATACAATCAGTGACTGATTGATCATAATACTCAAAGATTCCAATTTCAGATTTTGTCTTCCTCGGAAAATTCCCCACATGGACAATGTAAACGAATCAATCACCATCACAATGGCGGACAAATAAACCAAATTTTTAGTCAAAGGCGGATACCCCATCAAATTGATACCCAAGACAACAACCAAAAAAGTTATCACACCCAGAATCAATTTGACACCAATAATCGCAGAAATATAATCCTTGGCCTTATCTGTATATTTTGCAACTTCACGAATCAAAGCCTGAGTTAACCCCAAATCAATAAACACCGCAAACATGGTGGTAAATGATAAAGCAAACGTATACTTACCAAGGTCCTCAACGCCCAGAAACCGCGCCACAACAACAAAATATACAAAAGACAATATCTTTTGCATAACATAAGAAAACGTTAGGTACGTCGTATTTTGAGCGACAGTTTTTTGCTCCATAATATTTAGATTATACGTGATATTCAAAATTTTGACAATTATCAATTCAATAAACAAAAAACTCACCAATCGGTGAGCTTTTATATATAAATTGTAATATTCGTATATTCACAGCGAATTCACAATCAGTGATCTTAACGTTTCTTCCATTGTGGTGCACGACGAGCACCTTTCAAACCAGGTTTCTTACGCTCTTTCTTGCGAGCGTCTCGTGTAATAAAGCCCGCTTTCTTCAATGGCTTTCTGAAATTTGGGTTCAACTGAACCAAAGCCAAAGAAACACCATGACGAATCGCTTCTGATTGACTAACAAAACCACCACCAAGTACTTTTACTGTTACATTTAACTTATCTCCTTGACCAATCAAAGTCAATGGAGCTTTTACCGTCTCCTGACGAGCTGATGTTGGAAAATAATCTTTCAAATCTTTCTCATTAATCACAATACCGCCCTCGCCTTTTTTGTAGACTCGAACTTGTGCAATTGAGGTCTTTCGCTTTCCAACTGCGTATAAATACTCTGATTTTTTCTTTAGATCAGCTTCATTTAGTACTTCTTTTTCTTCCACCTTAGCTGAAGCTTTGGCAGACTTTTCGGTTGTAGTTTTTTGTACCATACTATAAGTAAACTATTATTTTAAAAATTTCAATCTTTTAATCATCCCTGATCGAAGTCTAGTTTTTGGTAACATTTTCACTACCGCAGTTCGCAAAACTTCTTCTGGCTTTGAAACCATCAAATCACTGGCTTTTTTTTCTCTCAATCCACCAGGATAACCAGTATGGCGATAATAAACTTTTTGTTCCAATTTCTTTCCGGTAAGTTTAATTTTAGCCACATTTTTTATATTCACAAAATCACCATCATCAATATGAGGTTGGAATGAAACCTTGTTCTTGCCACGCAAAATAGTAGCAATCTTAGACGCTAAACGACCAAGGACTTTATCAGTTGCATCAATTGTATGAGTTTGTCGTGCCATATTCTAATATATTATACTAATTCTAAAATCACTTCTTCTGCATTATCACCCTTTCGAGTACCCAGTTGAATAATTCTGGTATAGCCACCTTTTCTTTCTTTATATTTTGGTCCGATTTCTTCCAAAAGCTTACTAACTGCTTTATCTTGATAAAAATACTGTTCCAATCGTCTCTTTGTAATCAAATTCTTTTCTTTACTTATAGTGATATACTTTTCGATAATTGGTTTAACTGCCTTAGCTTTTGAAATGGTTGTCTTCATGCTACCGCCAGCCAATACAAAATTAGTCGCCAAGCTTCTAAGTAAAGCCTTACGAGGATCTCGCTTCCTACCTAATTTTTTCCCTTGTTTTTTATGTCGCATACTTCAATTATTTTTCGTCTTCGATTACTTCTTCTTCAATCACTTCTTCTTTTTCTTCTTCTTTATCTTTTGAAACCTCTTTTTTTTCACCTTGCAACAATGAGAAGTGATCAATTAATATTTTAGTTGCTTGGGATACTGCTTCCTGCGGAGTAATAGTACCATCAGTTTCAATCGTCATAGCCAATTGATCATAATCAGTAATATCACCAACTCGAATATTTTCAACTTTATAACCAACGCTTCGAACTGGAGAAAATACTGCATCAACCATCATAGTACCAATCTCCAAATCTTCTTTGTCTCTTTCTTCTACCGGAATATATCCTCGGCCCTTTTCAACTGTAATCTCCATTTCAACCTCAGCCTTTTTATCAGTCAAAGTTAAAATCTCTAAATCAGTATTGATAATATCAACATCACTATTTTTTTCAATATCACCAGCAGTTACAGTTTTTATTCCCTTAGCTTTCAATTTTAGCTTAACCGGTTCATCACTATGGACCTTGATAGCTAAATTTTTCAAATTTAGAATAATATTTAAGGCATCTTCTTTTACATTATCAATTGCTGAAAATTCTTGATCAACACCCTTTATTTTTACAGCAGTAACAGCTGCACCCGGTAATGAAGACAACAACACTCTTCGCAAAGTATTGGCCATTGTGGTTCCATAACCAAAGTATAATGGCTCAACATTTAAAATTGCTTCGTGCGGCTTCTCACCTTTTTTATATTCGATTTTTGATGGGAGGAGAAATAACTCCATACACATTTTGACAAACTGCCCTGGCTATTCAACCCCCCTAATGGATACAAATATACCAAAGTATACAGCTCGCTGGTTTTATTTATTAACGAGAATAAAACTCAATAATAGATTTCATATCAAAGTCCAAAGCCACCTTACTTGCGTTTGGTAAACCCAAAACCTTGGCACTCATATCTTTTTCATCATAAAACAACCACTCGGCGACATCTTTACCTTTCAATCTCTCAGCCAAATCTAGAAATACCTTACGATTTTTAATACTAGCATCTCTAATTGTAATTATATCATTAACTCGTAGTTGATAGGAAGGGATAGAAACTTTACTGCCATTGACCACAAAATGTCCATGATTCACCAACTGTCTGGCATGCTTAATAGAATGTCCCCATCCAAGACGACGAATCACATTATCAAGCCGCAATTCCAATGTCTGGTAGAAATTTTGACCAGTTTCTCCCTCATGGGATACCGCTTTATCAAAATAAGCTCTAAATTGTTTTTCTCTCAAATTATATAAATTTCTTGCAGATTGCTTTTCCATCAATTGACGTCCATAATCGGTCACTCTGGCTGTTGCTCTTTTTTGACCGTGAACACCCGGTGCATATTTTCGTTTAACCAAAGCACAATTTGCGGTATTACAACGCTCACCTTTCAAAAAAAGCTTACGACCACAACGGCGGCAATTACTACATTTTGATGTTTTTGTTGTTGATTCTGACATATCTATTAAACTCTTCGGGGCTTACGTCGACGACATCCGTTGTGTGGGATAGGCGTAACGTCCTTAATTGATAAAATATTGATTCCATTGGCATTTATAGAACGAATAGCACTCTCACGTCCCATACCAACGCCTTTTACAAACACATTAACTTCTTTCAATCCATACTGAACAACTTTTTCAGATGCTTTTTTTACAATCACAGAAGCAGCATATGGAGTCGCCTTTCGAGGACCACTAAAACCATTTTCTCCTGCACTTGATGTTGCCAATACATTACCATTTTGGTCTGTAAAAGAGATCAAAGTGTTATTATAAGTTGCTTTAATATAAGCTCGTCCAAGAGAAACTTGTCTTAGAACCTTTTTCTTGCCTTTAGCTGTTTTGATTTTTTTTGCAGCTACTGGCTTTTTAGTTGCCTTACCCTTAACAGTTGTATCAATAGATTCCACCGCTGTTGCATCGATAGATTCAGTGCTGACTAGCTTGTCTTCAGTTGTCTTTTTTTCTTCTGCCATATTTAATATAAGTTGAATATTGGATTACCTAATTTTTGTAAAAATTTATAACCTTTTATAATTTTGAAAAACCTATGTCTTTTGAGCTGAATCTTTTCTTCCACTTCCAGCAGTACGACGTGTATTACCACGAACAGATCGTGAGTTTGTCTTGGTTCTTTGACCACGTGACGGCAAACCCTTTGCGTGACGACTACCTCGATAACTTTTGATTTCCTTTAATCTTTTGATATTATTCAAAACTTCACGTCGAAGTTCTCCTTCGATTTTATAGGTACTTTCAATCACTTGTCTAATTCGGTTACCTTCTTCCTCAGTCAAATCTTTAACTCTGGTACTTTCATCAATCTTAGCTTGAGCCAATACATTTTGGCTGTGTGCCAAACCAATACCATAGATATAAGTCAATGAAATTACAACTCTTTTATCATTTGGAAGTGTAACACCGGCAATACGTAACATATTTTATAATTATAGTTTAAATAATTCGGAAATTCGGTTATTTGTAATTCGTATTACAAATTAACCCTGACGTTGCTTATGCTTAGGATTTTTACAGATGACCGTTACTCGGCCTTTGCGTTTGACAATTTTACAGTCTTTACACATTTTTTTTACTGATGCTCGAACCTTCATATTTCAAATATTTTTTAGACATAAAAATTACAAGCGACTTCGATCGCTATTTGCGACATTAGCGCTCAAAATTAATACCGGTACACGATCCGCCCCTTGGTCAAATCATATGGAGTCATCTCCACTTTGACCTTGTCTCCTGGCAAAATACGAATTTTGTTCATTCTCATTTTTCCAGAAAGAAGACCAGTTATTTCATGACCATTGTCAAGAGTAATGCGAAACATTGTGGCCGGTAGTAATTCTTCAACTACTCCAGTCAGTTCAATCACGTCTTTTTTGTTTCCCATGCGTTAAAGCTAGCTTAATTATACAGTAAAATAAAATATTGTCAACACTTTATGGTGTTATCATCAAATCTGTGTTTATTCAAGATTTAAATTACTATTAATTAGCGTAAATTAGCAAAATTTTGTTATTTGTCTCAATAGACTAAATAAGTACCCATATAATAGCTAAATATTAAAATTTTGTCAAATTTAAGGCGTTTTTTTATCCACACACTCAAATGCCTTGTCATGCTGAGGCTCTCGAAGCATAGCTGACAACCTCCCCCAACTTGTCACCTTGAATTCATTTCAAGGTATAAACAAGCAGATTCTTATAGTCTGAAACAAGTTCAGACTGACAACAATTAATTATTCAAATAATCTCTCAAAAACGCCTCCCGCTCATAAATTCGCCCAGTTGTCTCTGGCAACGTGCCTTCTTTCAAATACTCTTTAAGTGATCTTTTATTATAAAGTAAAGCTGACCGCTGTGATCCGGAAAATTCATCTCGCTGATTCATATTCTTTTCAGTATCACCAGCGTCCTCAAATTTAGCATTCTTAAACAATTCATTTATAAATGGAACATTAAAGATCCAAGAATAACCTTCCATCAATTCAACATTTTCATCATCACTCATCCTCTGGGCCAACAAATGTAATGATTTTTTAAAGTCAGACTTGAAATCATCGCCTACATATGGCGGCACATGAAAAACATATCGTCTTTCAGCTGGATTGTAATCAATATTAAGTATACCAACCGAAAAGTCTCGTTCATCTTCTGCTCCAGCCAATTCTTTTCGGAGTGACTCCAGCAAATCATTTTTTATCAAATCGTCCACAAAAGTATCTTTGGAATATTCATCCGTCACAACCATTTTTTCCAACACTGATTCAAAGTCAGGCAAAAACTTGACCATTCGCTCCAAAATTTTTGTCTTGTTTTCTGCCTCTTTATATAACTCAACAAAATATTCCAATTGCTGAAACATTTTTTCAAAAGATGGCAACTTCATCAGCGCCTCTTTTATATTTGGTTGTGTTGGTTTTTCCTTCATATTTTTTTTATTTTTACCACCTTGTCACCCTGAGCCTCATCCACCAAAACATCCTCACCTTGTCACCCTGAACTTGTTTCAGGGTATAAACAACCAGATACTTATAGTCTGAAATAAATTCAGACTGACAAGAACGTTATATACCCCTTGTGATGCTGAGGCTCTCGAAGCATGGCGCCACCCTTCGAGTGCCTCAGGGTGACAAAAAACAAAATCTTTAACAATTATTAATTCCTCCGTTTAAACAGTTTTTCCAACTCTTCATACTTGTATTCTAACACACATGGTCGGCCATGAACACAGGTATATTGGCTGGCGTTGGCGTCCAAGTTATCGAGAAGAGCATACATTTCATCGATAGTTAACTCGTCGCCAAATTTGACGGCGCTGCGACAGCTCATCATATTGATAATGCGACGCACAGAGTCTGGCATTTCATCTTTTTCACTGCCCACAGAATTTGGAGATTCAATTAGCATTCCCAAGATTTCATTCAAAGCCTCTTTGACATTTTTATTTATTAATAATTGCGGCACTGCATTCATCACAAATGAATGACCGCCAAATGGTTCTAGACTAAATCCAACTGTCTGCAAAAAATCCAAATTATCATTCAAAACTTGAACTTCTTGTGGCGGAAATTCCATTTGTTCTGGCAACAATAACGTCTGTTGTATCACTTTGCCGGCTTGCCATTCTTGTTTTAATTTCTCAAATTGGACTCTTTCGCTGGATGCATGTTGATCATATATTTTAAGTCCACCACCAGTTTCCACAATTATGTAAGATTTCTTGACCTGCCCAATGATATGATAATTGCGATCTTGCACTTCACCCAACTCGCCATTATTTTCATGTTCTTGTGTTTTAATGCTTTCATGTCCGCCCCTCTTCACATAATCCAACTGATTTGTTCCCTGTGGTTTACTTGGGCTGGAAAAAAAAGGTTGATTGCTCCACGAAGCGTTGGTCTGATTAGACGGCTGAAATTTGTCACGCTGTCGAAAAATTACCTCTGATGTTGATTCAAAGTCATGAATCTGTTTGGTCAATTCATTTTTATCCAACGTTTCTGAAATTATCCGATACACCATCTTGTAAATTTTAGCCGGATCAGAAAATCTAACTTCCATTTTTCGTGGGTGAACATTGACATCAACCGCTTGAGGATCAATATCGAGAGACAATATATAAATGGGATATAAATTATTTGGAATCAAAGTAGAAAAAGCATTTTTGATTTGCTTGGCAATCACATATTCTGACACCGGTCGATTATTCACAAAAAGATATTGCAACTTGCGATTGTTTCTCGCAATCTGAGGCCGACCAATAAAGCCCTTAATCTTGAATTCAACTCCATTGTAATCAACGGTCAATAAGTTTTCTGAGATTTCTCGCCCCAATACATAAAAAATTCTATTTTTATGCTCATTGGTAGCAGAAAAATTGTAAACTGTCTTACTATTGTGGATCAATTTCCAATTAATTTCTTTGAACACCAATGAATAATGCAAAAACAAATCCACAATGTGATTATATTCTGTCACCGCGGTTTTCAAATATTTCTTGCGTGCTGGAACGTTATAAAAAAGATTTCGTACTTCAATTCTGGTACCTTCCGGTGCTCCAATTTCAGTCACTTCTTCTTTATTGTCAACAACCTTAACTTGAGCCCCCGATACTTGACCCTTTCTTTTAGTAATCAAACTAAACTCACTGACCGATGAGATACTGGCCAAAGCTTCGCCCCGAAACCCCATTGTTCCAACCGCAAATAAATCATCAAGACTTTTGATCTTGCTAGTCGCATGCTGAGCAATTGAAAGTCGAGCATCATCCGGAGACATACCTGATCCATCATCAATGATTCGGATCAAATTGATTCCGCCATTTTCAATCTCGATGGTAATATTTAGCGCTCCAGCATCCACACTATTTTCTACCAACTCTTTAACCACGGAAGCCGGTCTCTCAACCACCTCTCCGGCGGCAATCTGATTGATGAGATCCTGAGGTAATATTCGTATCTTATTGTTGTTTTCCATATTTTATACTTTCGACGAATAAAATGAGGAGAAATCTATCTCCATACTAGTATCATTATCTTACAAATAATCACCTAATTAGGCAATGTGGATGAATTTTAAAATAAAAAAGAGAGATAATATCTCTCAAACAAGCACCTTACCTGCAACCAACACATTCTTAATCCTGTCCAACTCAACATGATTCAAGTCCTGCGACAGTTTTTCCAAACATTCATAAGAAACCAACTTCTAAAGAATAAATAATTATTTCTAATTATTTAAAAGAGAAAACCGTCAACAGCAGTTGCCATCGACGGTATTAAGGTTAAAATTCCCGGAGACCGCAGAAGAGATCAGGGTATCTCTCTACAACCACAGTCAAACCGGGTTTAATGCCAATTCAATTGGAATTGACTTTTGACGGCTAGCGAAAACCGTCTAGAGCCGATCCCTTGCCATAGTAGGTCGCTCCCCCAAAACACTTGTTCGGGCACGTTTGAGGTCCTACAAGGCTAACGATTCACATCCTTCTTCCCGCAAACTTCAGGATGCGTGACTTGGATGGACTACCTTGCAGCAATCCACTCCGGTGGGTATTGGCCCCCAACCGGATTTTCCCCGACAAAATACCCTCTGTCGGTTATCCTTTGACGTCTATATAGACGTCTCTTGGGGAGCCAAACCCCGATTGCAAGAGTACCTTCCTAGGGCGCTACACGAGACTGACTGGCAGCCCGTCGCGACTAAGATAGATCCCTTGCGTTCCACCGACCATCCAATCTGAGGGCCGCTCGTATTTTTCAAAGTGGGGTGGCCGATTCAGTCTCAGACGTTGCCCTGACGGGTTCCACTCAAAGCACCTGTGGACCCACCGTCGGCTCAACGCGCCGTCAGAAACCTCCTCGGCAAACACCCCAACGATTAATTTAAAAGTGGGACGCCGTTTCACACACCCAGACTCCCAAAGGAACCCAAATGAGCCTTTACGGCACCCAAACTTAGTTTCAAAAGAGCTGATGCAGACAGGCACGCTTTGGCAATTGCCTCCACGTGGAAAAAGCCAGGGGTTGTAAAATCCCCCCCATCTGCATCAATTCATTAAAACCAATCTTGATTGTTAATATTCCATTATAGCATACATTTTTTGATTTGTCAATAGATCATAACAACAACTACAAAAATTTGACTAATTATAAACAAAATCTAGTGTTTGATAATTATTTCACTTTTTTTATTTCCTCTCTCGTTGTCACCCTGAATCTTGTGCCGGACCTGCCTGCCGGTAGGCAGGCTTGATCCGGTATTATTTCAGGGTCTCCATTCAGTAGTCAACTAGATGGAGATGCTGAAACTAGTTCAGCATGACAAATAAAGAACAAAAAAGAGAGATTTTATCCCTCAATTATTATTCCAAAAGCTTCAAGACCCTTTCTTTGGCTGGACTAAGCTGCTTTCTTGACCTTAAATCAGCCAAAAACTTATCTAAATTGCCCGTTTCTTTCATGCTAACCCCAACAATTAGCTCAACAATCATTTCAATACTGTCAAAATCCATAAATCGACCATTTGTATCAGTGGCCATCTTCTGGTAAAAATCTCGAACTCGTTGACTAGTTCCACAAAATACTGAATACACCTTAATTTGCTTTTTCTTGAAACCAATTACTTCCTGTCGATAATCAATCCCAGCGTAGCATTTTGTTACTGAATCCAGAACTCCATGTGGCGGCATATCACCGATAACCACAATGGCTTTTTGAGCTGATTCCTTCCAACTCAATCCATTGGCTGCTCGCAGACATTCTTCCATACATGTGAGAGCATCTGGTCCCCCACCACCTCTTCTGATTTTCTCAATCGCTCGATTCACGACTGACAAATCTGAAGTCAATGGAGAGGTATAAAAAATCTGATCATAACGGTCTTTATCACCATGATTACGAAAAGCAAAGATTGCAAATTCTGAGCGTGGTACTCTTTCTCTAACCGCCGCAACAATCATAGCCAAATGCTTTCTCACTTCTTCAAAATATCCAAACATACTGGCTGTAATATCAAACATAAGAATCAACTGCAACTTGGGATTCATTTTTACCACTCGAACCAAATCACTTACAGACTTCTCCGATTCCCGTCTACGCTTTATAGCCGAGATACTCACCGTTCCACCAGAAGTCATTGCACCTGATTTTTCTCTTTTTTCAATATCACTACTCATATTCACCTCCCAGTTCAAAGTGTTTGATCATATTGTTTTCGTTTTTGAGCGCTTGAAAGAACTTCATAAGCTTCATTGATCTTTAGAAACCTTTCTTTTGCAATCTTCTGCATTTCAGTTGCTAGGTGAGAATACTTGTCAGGATGATACTCACTAGCCAATTTCAAATATGCTGTTCGAATTTCACTTTTAGTCGCAGTGGCTTTCACCCCAAGTATCCCATAATAATCTGATGTCTTGGTTTGTGATGTTTGTTTTGAATCAGATTGATCACCATCATCGTCAAAGCTATCAGCTTCAGCAACTATTTTCATGTCACGCTTGATTTGAAGAATTTTCTTTTTAATCTCTCCAAATGATTTTGAGTCAGAAATGGAGTTGGCTATATCATGCAACTCTTCCATACAGTTTTCAACGTATTGCTCTGCATCAACAGAACCATGATTCTCAGCATTGACTCGCGCTCGATCTACCACGACCAAAGTTTCTTGAACCAACTTTTCAATTTCTTGACGAACTTTTGTGGCTGGATCCAAGTGAGATAAATTTTTTATAACCATGTCCCACACCGCCATAATAGCCATATCTGCGATAATATTTTTTCGACCAACACTGGATGTTTCATATTGTTTACGACCCGCATGCAACACACCTTCGAAAGTTTTATGAACATCTCGACTGATCTTGTAAACCAAATCTACCTTACTATCATCCTCTTTTTCGATAAAAGAAGACAAGACCAAGCCCAAACCAACCAAAATAGAACCGATAATCAACACGATAAACACAACTTGCCAAATCATGATTTACCTCCTGTTGTTTGTAATGTGATTGTAAAATAACAAAAACCTTAACATTATAGTTAAGATGATTTTGTAACATTTGTCAACCTCAGCCAAAATTATTCTACTTCCCGTTTCCACTTCTCGATCTGCTGCAACGCCTCCATCGGCGTTATTGCATTGACATAACAGGAACAAAAATTACAGTGAGGCACAAAACAAAAACAAGATTTCCGCTATGTTGTAGTCTCTCACAGCGAAACATCTCGTTGTGTCAGAGTCCTCTACGAGAGACTCTAACATAACAGTAATCGCAGTGAGGCACAAAACAAGATTTCCGCTATGTTGTAGTCTCTCGTAGAGGACTGCAACATAGCGAGAAAAAAACTATTCCAATTCTTTGCGCCATTCTTCTATTTTTTGCAACGCTTCAAGCGGTGTAATAGTATTGGGATCAACTTTGGCAATAGCTTTGGTCAACCTTTCTTCTTTTGGCGATAATTGTAAGCTGGTTTGAATTGGTTTATCAATCACCATGTTTGATTTTTCTTCCAGCTCTCGAAGCACTTCTTCGGCGCGCTCAATAATTGAACTCGGCAATCCCGCCAATTTAGCCACCTCTATTCCATAACTGTCACTGGTCGCTCCCTTGACTATTTGATGCAAAAAAACTACCTTACCTTCTTTTTCGGATACCGCTACGCAGTAATTTTCAACTCGATCAAGTTTGGTAACTATTTCTGTCAACTCATGATAATGCGTAGCAAACAAAGTTTTCGCCCGTAACTCATTATGAATATATTCCACAATCGCCCAAGCGATACTAACACCATCAAAAGTTGACGTTCCTCGTCCGACTTCATCCAAAATTATCAACGAACGTTTTGTTGCGTTGTGTAAAATATTAGCCGCTTCCTGCATTTCATTCATAAAAGTAGACACACCTTGACTCAAATTATCACTGGCACCGACTCGAGTAAAAATCCGATCTACAACCGCCAAATTTGCCTCTTTGGCTGGAACAAAACATCCTATCTGCGCCATCAAAGTAATCAAAGCCACCTGACGCAAGAAACTGGACTTACCACTCATATTTGGTCCGGTCAATATAATCATCTCATTAGTTTTGTGATCCAAAGTAGCGTCATTGGGGACGTACCGATCTTCAATCGTTTCAATCACTGGGTGTCGACCTTCTTTGATCAAAATTTCATCATTATCATTCATGTGTGGCCGACAATAATTATTTTCTTTTGCAATAATTGAAAAACCAAGCAAAACATCCAATTCTGCTATCAACAAAGCGGTGAGCTGTATATCAGCAAAATATTTCACCACTTTTTCCCTGAGTTCATTAAACAGCTGATATTCAATTTGACCGATTTTATCTTCTGCTCCCAACACTTTATCTTCATACTCTTTTAACTCAGGTGTGATAAATCGTTCTGCATTAACCAAAGTTTGTTTACGAATATAATTGGCCGGTGCTGACAATGCGTTAGCCTTGCTCATCTCGATATAATAACCAAAAACTTTATTAAATTTTACTTTTAAAGTAGAAATACCAGTCACTTCAATCTGCTTAGTTTGATAATCCATCAGCCATTCTTTGCCACCTCGAGAAACCTGTCGTAAATCATCCAACTCTTGATGATTTCCTTCTCTGATCATTCCGCCATCAGTCAACATAGCTGGCGGCTCATCCACCAAAGTTTTCTCAATTAATTCAATCAGTTCTGTATTTTCAGGCAGATTATTCTTAATTTTTATCAATAAATCAGCTTTCACATTCTCCATGGCCATCACAATTGGAGCAATCAACACCAAACTATTTTTGAGCGCCACCAAATCACGCGCATTAGCTCTAGCACAACCAATTTTTCCGACTAAACGCTCAAAATCAACCATTTGCTTCAAATTAGTAATAAAATCATCACAAATAATTGGTGCTCCGATCAATTCTTCCACCGCCTCATGTCTGGCATTAATCTGATTGACACTAATATATGGTAACGCAATATTTTTTCTGAGTAGCCGAGCACCCATGGCGGTTAACGTTCGATCAAGCACACCAATCAAACTGCCTCGACGTGAAAAATCCCAATTATTTTGAAACAATTCCAAATTTCTAATCGTTGACTGGTCCAACACCATAAAATTTTCAGCCGCATACCTTTTTATTGTCAACAAATGTTCCAATGAAGTCTTTTGAGTTTCTTTTAAATAACCAAGCAACTGCCCGGCTGCTTCAATCGCATTTGGGATTTCATTCAAACCAAAACTGGACAAGTTTTTGACCTTAAATTGTTGAGACAAACTTTTTTCCGCTTTTTCATACGCCGGTAAAGTATAAACCTGTACGTTATTCAAAGATTGAACATATTCACTATACCGTGAATCATTATATAGCTCCGGAGCCACAATCACTTCATTCGGATCCAAACGATTGACTTCTGTTTTGATAATATCAACATCACCAAATTCACTCGCTTGAAATTCACCTGTGGTTAAATCACAAATCGCCAATCCCCAAACATCTTTTTGCAAATACAAGCTGAGTAAATAATTATTATTGTTATTATCCAGTACATTTTCATCCATAGTTGTACCTGGAGTAACAACTCGAACTACATCTCGCTTCACTATTCCTGGCAAAGCAGGATCACTAATCTGATCACAAACAGCCACTCGTTTACCAGCCCGAGTCAATTTAGCCATATAGCCTTCCGCTGCATGATGCGGGATTCCACACATTGGCGTTTCATTTTCAGTTCCTTTGGCTCGACTGGTCAATGTAATATTCAAAATTTTTGAAGCCACCCGGGCATCCTCACCAAACATTTCATAAAAATCCCCCATACGAAAAAACAAAATATCATTGGGATACTTTTCCTTTATTTCATAAAATTGTTTAAACATTGGGGTTAGCTCAGCCATATGTAGTAATAAAAAGTAAAGAGTAAAACGTAAAATGTAACTTGGCTAGCTTTGTTTCTCAATCGATCTAATCAATCCGTTTCTTAATTTCTATGCAATCTTCAATTAACCTTCCAGATTCAAACTCATTTATATATGACAAATCTCTTATTACTAAAACAAAATTCAAAACCTCTGACAATGAACCCCTTGATTGATAGTAAAAACGAACCTTGTCTTTAAAATGGTACCTTGAAAAACCTTCAGCAATATTTGCTGTAATTGAAATAGCAGCTCGTCTCATTTGAGATATCAAGCCGTAAACCTCTTCTTTCGGTAGTCCCTTTGTTATTTTGTAAATATTTAGAACCAAAGAATAAGCCTTTTTCCAAGCAATTAAATCATAAAATTCATTAATCTTCATAAATTACTCTTTACTCTTTACTCATTACTAAACTATATTTTATCAAAAAAATACTCTCTCGCCTATATTGACGATTTATACAATTTATTACATAAATTTATTACGACGGCAACAAAAAAGCACTCATGACATGAGTACTTTTTTTAGCGTTACATTTGGGGTTGATTTTCTTGAGTTTCAGATTTTTCCTCCGTTGGTTCCATTTCTTTTTCCTCTTGAATCTCATCAGCGACATCTTCGGTTCCATTCATTTCAACTTTTGGTGCCTCGGTATGTTCAACTTTTGTTTCTTCTAAATGTTCATGAGTATCACCGGTAACACACTTTGTACATTTATTTGGATCTGTTTCCGACTTCTTTACCCCCATAAAACCGGAAATCTTGGACAGGAAGCCTTCGATCGGCGCCCCGCACTTTTCGCATTTCTTTGCCATACGTCTATATTAATTTATTAAACTCTTTTTTTCTTAAAACCTTTAATTCTATTAAAAATTATCATCGATTTGTAAACTGATGGTTCAGACCTCACTCCAAAGATGTTGTCCTACTTCATCGGACAAAATTGCCGATTCTGATCTTTACTCTTCTTCCGAATCATCGGCCACATCATTTTTTGACGGCCGTTCCATTTTTCGAGTTATCTTTTCTTCTTGTCTTTCAGTTCCACCTTCAACGTCTCTGGCCATATCTCTTTGTCGTTCAAATTCATCATCACCCAAAATTCCTCGACTAATCCGCTCACTATCCGACACATCATCTTTATTAAAGCCTGATCTTGGTCCTTCAAATCCAAATTTCATATTATAATTATTTATGATTTAGGACTAATACCTCCACCAGCGGACAAAGATTCTTTTAATCTTTTTATCAAAGCCAAAGCCCGATCCAACTCCCCCGGTTCAAGCTTGTCAGTACCGGCTCGTTGATGAACCGATTCAAGAAATTCAAAATCCGCCTTATTTATCCAAGCTGGTCCCCGATCCTTGTGACCGGCAATCTCATACTCATGTACATTACTCCCGTCCTCAAATGGATTAGTTTGTGGCGTCATATTTTTTTTAATTTAATATTGCTTTTATTCTTCGAATACCAGCTGAACTGGATTCTTCTTTTTTGATCTTGAAGTGGCCAAGTTCACCGACATGATCCACATGAGGACCGCCACAAAGCTCAGCTGAAACATCACCCACGGTATACACTTTTACTATATCACCATATTTATCTTCAAACAAACCCATCACATCCCGCTTTCTGGCCTCGTCATATGGCAGTTCTTCACAAACCACCTTGTAATCAGCCTGAATCCATTGATTAACAAGATCCTCAACCTCTTTGATCTGCTCTGGTGTCATTTTATCTGAATGAGTAAAATCAAACCTCAAACGATCAGCCGTAATATTACTACCGCGCTGTTCCACATGCTTACCCAAAACTTGGCGCAAAGCTGCTTGCAACAAATGAGTGGCTGTATGAAGCTTTTTGGTTTCTTCTGTATGCTCAGCCAAGCCACCTTTGAACTTTTTCTCCGCGCCTTGGCGAGACAATTCCTGGTGAGCTGCGAATTCTTTCTTAAATTCATCTTCCTCAACCATTAACGCACGTTTAGCCAATTCTTCTTGAATCAATTCCAAAGGGAAACCATAAGACTGATACAGTTCAAAAGCTTTTTTAGCATCTACTCTGTTAAGTGTCGGCAATTTTTGTCCCACTCTAATTTTTTCAATTTTCCCGACTGAAAACATTTTTTCTAGTTCCCGCAAACCATTTTCTAATGTTTTTTCAAATTTTTCTTCTTCTTTTTTTACTTCGATTAGAATCTGATCTTTCTTGTCCGCAATTTTATAAATTTCAGAATAATAATTTATATAGGCTGCAACAATTTCCGCCGCGAAACTTTCTTTGATTCCAAGCTGGTTGGCATAACGCACTGAGCGGCGAATCATGCGACGAGTGAAATAACCTTGATCCACATTTGACGGCACAGCTCCGTCAAAAATAAGCAAAGTAGCGGCCTTCAAATGGTCAGCAATAATTCTAAACGCTTTGTCATCATCTACACTGTCATTATATTTTTTGCCACTAAGCTCCTCCAATTTTTTGATTGCCCCTTGAAACAAATCAATGTGAAAAATATCCGGAGAGTCTATCACGGCCATGGCCATTCTTTCTAGTCCACCACCAAAATCAACATTTTTCTGTGGCAACTGTTCAAAACCATCTTCAGTTTTAATATATTGCATGAAAACATTATTGCCAATCTCAATGAACCGGCCGCAATCACAGTTGACATGACATATTTCATCTTTGAACTTGGACTTTTCATGAATTTGTTTATCAGCACCAAAATCCCAGAAAACCTCTGAATCCGGACCTCCTGGCTCGCCAATGGGCATGTTTAATGTTACACCCGCTCGGCTCCACCAATTTTTGGTTTCATCATAATAAAATATTCGACCGCCTTGAAGACCATCTTGATCAGC
>PFAP01000007.1:0-1785 GCA_002773615.1 Candidatus Falkowbacteria bacterium CG10_big_fil_rev_8_21_14_0_10_39_11 | reverse complement strand
CAAATTGCTCCTGCCACAACTTAACAGCTTCCTCATCAGCGTCAATGCCAATCTCTTCTTGCCCGCCAAACACTGTAATATATAGTCGACTGGGTTCTAGTTTCAATTCTTCAGTCAAAAATTCAAACATCCAAGCAATTTGTTCTTTCTTGAAATAATCACCCAAGCTCCAATTACCAAGCATCTCAAAACTGGTAGTGTGACGATTGTCTCCCACTTCATCAATATCTTGAGCCCGAAAACATCGCTGTGAATCTGCAATCCTGACTCCCAATGGATGTTTTTCACCAAGCAAATATGGCACCATTGGCTGCATACCAGATCCGGTAAATAGAGTTGTGGGGTCATTTTCCGGAATCAAAGAAGCTGAAGGAATAATTTTGTGCCCTTTTTTCTCAAAAAAATCCAAATATTTTTGACGTAATTCGTTTGTAGTCATAATCTTTTATAATAAACCAACAAATCAATAAATAAATGCTATTTAACAATAATATTCTATCGTATTTATCTAATTTTTGCAAACAAAAAAGAGCTTTTAAAGCTCTAAACTAACTTTTTGCTTCCTTTTCTGGTTCAAAGACCAATGTTCTAAACTTTTTGGTCATGATTCCAATGATTTCAGCCTTGTTGTCATCACAAAGCCAAAACTTGTCAAATTCCATATCGATAGTTCCGCCACCCTCAGCCCGACCGTCTGGCGCCATCTTGGCTCCGGCCCGATCACCAAATCTTTCTTTCATCCACTTGGGTAGTGAAATCGAAATATCCAAGTTACGAACACTAATCCTTACCTTACCACCAACAATCCCCCAAACAACCACCATACTGACACCGTCTTTTCTAACCAACTGATTGGCAATCATAGCCAGATCATCACCTTCTTCAGGATCAATATAACCAATATTCGTCAAAACCTTGGATCCAACCTGTTCCCGTCGCCCAATAGCATAATACAAATTCATATAATATGACTCAGGAAGAGTATATTGAGAAAACTTCACAAACTCAGCCTCTGACACAAAACCCCGGACATAGTTGAAAGCTTCACGATCTCTTGCTCCAGCACTATTGAGCGAATCTGTATCTGAATAAATACCAATTGCGAGCATATTATAAATAAAACGATCACTCTCATCCAATTCAAATTTATAATGCTGCATTAATTCTACGAGCATCGTTGCACAAGCACCAATCTCATCAATCCAGCAAAATTGATCGTCACCAACTTCAAAATCAATACCTCGATGATGATCAACCACAATCAAAGGCACAAAAGAATTTCGATGCTTACCCATTCGTGAATCAGCTACCGTACAAGAATCCACCAAACAAACATGATAATTATCAAAATCCTCATCGTCTGTCACCATCATCATCATAGATTCCAAATTATAAAGGTTATCAATCGTCTTGTTCTGTCTATGGCCAATAGCTCCAAAATAACAAACTTGGATTGACCCAGCCACTTCACCTGACAAAAACTCAATCAACGCTGCGAGAGCAAATGCGGAGCCCATTGAATCCGGATCAACACCAGTAATGAGAATTTTAAATGGCTTTTCCGCTGATTGAACCACAGTTTTTAACTTATCCAAGTTCACCTTACTCATTATTTTCCCTCCATCGTGAGGTTGGTTATTGGTTTTCAAAGTACTATTCCATATATCTAATAATATTTTTTTATCTTTGTCAAGATCTAAATGTTTTAGGCACACACATTTGGCGGTTTTATTAATTGATAATCTGAAAGGAATTCATTGGGTGTTTTGCCATCTAAGCCGCAAT
>PFAP01000040.1 GCA_002773615.1 Candidatus Falkowbacteria bacterium CG10_big_fil_rev_8_21_14_0_10_39_11 | reverse complement strand
ATAGTCAAGTGCGAGAACTGCCAGCTGGACTAACTACAGTTGGTGGGGATTTGGATCTTTACAATAGTGAAGTGCGAGAACTGCCAGCTGGACTAACTACAGTTGGCGGAACTTTGGATCTTTATAATAGTCAGATAAAGGTGTTGCCAGCCGGGTTGACGAGTATTGGTGGTCGTTTGTATCTTAGAAAGAGTCAAGTGCGAGAATTGCCAGCTGGACTGACAACGATAGGTGGTGATTTATTTCTTGAAAATAGTCAAATTACAGATATCCCTGATAGTTTAAGGATAGAGGCGGATGTTTATGCCACAGTGTGTCCTCAAAGTTTGATTGATAAATTGAATAAGATGAAAGAAAAAGGAAATATAAAAGGTAGAGTTATAACTACATACTAAATAATTATGCCAATAGAAAAACAAGACATCCAACAAATGGTGGCTGCTGCTTCCAGTTACAAATTCGAAGACGCTGATCGGCGAGCTCAGTATGAAAGATTACTGGCTGATTTGAATTTTATTATCAAGAACAATTCGATCAATGTAATATGGGATGATGTCAGCTTGATGGAAGGTATTACCGCTTTGTTACAAGAAATCACCGCCTTAGTTAAGGCTCAAGAGATAGAAGACAAAGAAAAATACAACGTTTGGACTCGTGAGCAATGTATTGAGTGGGCAATGCTTGCAGGAGTCAGGGATCCCCAAAAAACGATTGATACAACGTTTACTTTTGAGTCTGATGGAATTGTCATTGAAGGCGGTTTGAGAGTGGGTGGCTCGGTTACTCATTTGCCCGAGGGAATTGTCAGAATAAAAGGAACATTATCATTTTTCAATAGCAACGTTGAGTATTTACCAGCCAGTTTAAAGCGAATTGATGGTACACTTGATCTTAGTATGAGCGGAGTGAGAGAATTACCCGAAAATTTGGTGTATATTGGCGATAATTTTGAAATTACGTACAGTCATTTGAAATCATGGCCCCCAAAATTATCCTACATTGGAGGCAATCTTAATTATAATGAACAGCAAGAGCATCTTTTACCAAGTAATATTAAGGACATTGCCCATGGGAATCTTGAACTTGAGAAGGTCTTTTAGATTTTACAAGTTTTGCAGTTTTTTGGTTTAGCAAGATTAAAGAAATAATACAGTGCATTTATTTATGTCAAAAAAGATTCAAAATTTAGAAAGTTCAATTGCCGCCGCTTCCAGTTACAAATTCGAAGACGCTGATCGGCGAGTCCGGTATGAAAAATTACTGGCAGATTTTAATTTTATTATTGAGAATAATACCATTGGAGTAGTTTTTGATGATATTGAATTGATCAAGAAAATAATAATTATAATTGAAACAATTACAGATTTAGCTAAGCAAGAAAATATTGAAAGCAGTACGAAAATGTGGACACCAGAACAATGTGTGGTCTGGGTCAAGGCGATTGGTTATAATAAGCCGCAAGAATTTGTCGAAAAGAGTTTTGAATTCACACCCGAGGGTATTATTATCCGGGCTGATTTGGGCATTCATAACTCGCAAGTTTTGAATCTGCCCGAGGGTCTTATCAAAGTTGTTGGTTCTATTCGATTGATGGATTCAGGTATTACAGAGTTACCATCTACACTGAGATATATTACAGGCACCTTAGATTTAGCTTATAGTAAAGTGAAAAGGTTGCCGGATTCGCTAGAAAGTATTGGTAAAAAATTGGAAATTCATGATTCGCCTTTGGAGGCCTGGCCGCCAAATCTGAGCTATATTGGTGGTGATTTAGGCTATGATCGCGAGCAAGAAGGCCTTATACCAGATGATATTAATATTATTATTCATGGTGGGTTAAAACCCCAAGCCGTGACAGTGATTTAAGATTAACATAAGTAAAATAAGCCTAATTTAGGCTTATTTGTTTGACAAAGTTGCAAATGTATGCTATAATACCAAGTTGGTTAAAGATTGACTACCAATATTATGGAGCTTCTGCTGGCTGCAGAGACCTTCTGGCAACGGAAGGGGACTTGGAGTACCAAGTCAGTTAGCCTGACCGGCGAAACTGGGGTTCAATTCCCCAAGCTCCACCAATGAGGACATCGTTCCTCGGATTTTGCCAGAGCCACGTATTAACTTTACGTGGCTCTTATCTTTTTAAAAACATTGCGGCTATACCCTCAATATTTAATTATCTTAATTATCTTTCCCATTATAATCTTAATTTTCTCAATCTCTCCCTCTCTACTTGCTTTACTGGCTGTACTCGCTTATAATAAAGACATAAGAGTAATCTAACTGTTACTAATTTTTATGCACAAAAAAATAACGTTTGATAATGGATTGCGATTAATTCACATTCCCAACAAAACGACCAAATCAGCGTCTTTGTTTGTTTTATATGGTGTTGGCTCTCGTCATGAGACTCGAGATATCAACGGTGCTTCCCATTTTATTGAACATTTGATGTTCAAGGGCACCAAAAAAAGACCTTCAACACTCGACATTTCCAAAGCTTTGGATAGCGTCGGGTCAGAGTACAACGCCGCCACCTCCAAGGATTGGACTGGGTACTATGTCAAAATTGACAGCAAAAAGTTTGAATTAGCCATTGATGTTGTGTCCGACATGCTTCAGAATTCAAAATTTGACGCCGTTGAAATCAACAAAGAGAGGGGTGTGATTTTAGAAGAGATCAATATGTACCAAGACAATCCCATTATGTATGTGGAAGATGCGTTAGAGCAATTAATGTTCCAAGGCTCAACGCTTGGTTGGGAAATTGCCGGTCCCAAAAAAAACATTCAAGAAGTTTCTCGCAAAAAGTTGGTTGATTACAAAGACAAGTATTATATTCCTCAAAACATGGTTGTTGGTATTGCCGGTAATATTTCTGAAAAAGAAGCGGTTTCATTGGTGAGTAAATATTTTGAAACAAAAAAGATCAAGGACAATTCAAACGCTCCATTCAAACCTTATGTCACCACCCAAAAGGAGCCAAGAATAAAAGTCATCTACAAAAAGACTGAACAAGTTCAATTGGCTTTTGGTTTTCCTGGTGTTAGTTATGCTGATGAAAATCTCGAGACTTTGGCTCTACTCAGTGTCATCTTGGGTGGTAATATGAGCTCCAGATTATTCTTGTCAGTTCGTGAACAGCGTGGCTTGGCGTATTTTATTCGCAGTTATCCCAACGTCTATCAGGATACCGGTAATTTAGTTATTCAGTCCGGTTTGGACCGGTCTCGCCTTCAGGAAGCGATCAAAGTGATTATTGGTGAATTGAAAAAAGTCAAAAAACATGGCGTCACAGCTGCTGAACTGCAAAAAGCCAAAGATTATGTTCGTGGTAAAATTATTTTGACTCTCGAAGATTCTTCCAGCCTGGCTGATTGGTATGTCAAGCATGAATTATTGGAGAATAAAATTATCACTCCAGAACAAAAATTCAAAAAATTAAATAATGTGACCGTTGGCCGGATCAAGAAATTGGCTGAAGAAATATTCTCTACCAATAGTATCAATTTAGCAATTATTGGACCATTCAAAAACAAAAAACCTTTCGAGAAGCTATTAAAACTGTAGAGGATTGTTTCTAGCCTTTAGTTTGCTTGACCCTAATTGCTAATAGCTTTTCGCTATTAGCTAATCATATGAAAAAATATCTCATTGCCAATTGGAAGATGAAGTTGAACCATTCTGAGACCGTTAAGTTGGCCAAACAAATTACCAAAATCAAAACCACCAAGTATCAGTTGGTCGTGGCTCCGAGCACGCCGTATTTGTTTGAGGTCGGGAAAATATTAGTCAAATCAAACATCAAGTTATCAGCCCAAAACCTTGCGGCTTGGTCTTTCGGTTCTTATACCGGTGAAACTTCTTCCTCGATGATAAAAGAAGCTGGCTGCCAATTCTCATTGATTGGTCACTCTGAGCGTCGTGAACACCTAAATGAGTCAGCCGAGATGATTGGTCAAAAAGTTCAACAAGCCATTGATCATAACATTACTCCAGTTTTATGTGTTGGTGAGACCGAAGCTGAAAAAAAGGTCGATCAAACCAAAACAGTGCTGGTCCAACAGATAAGAAAGAGCTTGTCCAGTGTCAAAAATTTGACCCAGAAAAAGATTGTTATTGCCTACGAACCGGTTTGGGCAGTAGGGACTGGTCAAGTAGTGGATGCTGAAAGTCTAGAAAAGGCCTATTTAGTTATTAAACACGCGGTCTCGATGCTGACCTCAGCTCGTTATTTTGACCAAAATGTTAGTTTTCTGTATGGTGGTAGTCTTAACAGTAAAAATATCGAGTTATTTGTCGAAATTCCTTATTTACAAGGCTTTTTAGTCGGCGGTGCCGGTTTGGATGTGAATGAATTGAAGCAGATAGTCGAGGCTTGATTCAGTAAAAGAGTTATGCTATAATCCCATTTGTATTGAAATGTCTATATATATGATCTACAACATAATTGCGCTATCCGTCATGATTGTTTTTTTAGCAGCAATTGTTTTTATTTTAGCCAAAAAATATACTAGACTCAAGACCATTGACATTGATACGATCAAAGAAGAAAAAGAGTCTAGAGTCCGAGAGCGGATTTTAATGGATCGGATGAAACGCAAAACAGAGTCAGGCAAGAAACTGGTCAGACAAATAGTTGGTCCGTCTACTGAAAAAGTCAAAGGTATGGGGTCTCGTTTTTTTCAAAAATTAGTAGATCTAGAAAAAAAATACCAGAAGGAATCAAATGCCAAATCTCAAAAATCAGATGTGAATATTAGTCAAAAAGTTATCAAGCTACTGATCGAGGCTGAAGAAAATTGCAAAAAAGGTCATTCAGCTGAAGCTGAGAAACAGTTTATTGAGGTTATCAGTTTAGATCCCAAAAATATTAGAGCCTATAGTGGTTTGGGTGAAGTTTATCTTCAACAAAAAGAATATGAACAAGCTCTACAGACATTCGAATACCTGGTCAAATTGAATCAAAAAAATAGTCATACCGTGACCAAAAAAGATGAACGTGGTAATGAGGAACAGACAGTAGATAATTCAGAAATAATCAATGAAAATTTTATTCAAATCGGTGAAATTTATACTGAAATGGGCAATCATAACAAGGCCTTTGAGTATTTTTCTCGAGCCTTGGCTTATACTCCCAACGATCCCAAAACACTTGATTTATTGATTCAAACTGCTATGATAATGCAAGACAAAATAAATGCCTTGGAATATGTCGATCGACTGGAAAAGGTGAACCCCGACAATCAGAAGATTAATGAGTACAAAAAGAAAATTAGTGAGTTGTAAATTAAGCTTTTAGTTATTAGTTGGTAGTTACTAGCGTTTTTCCTAAAAGCTATAAGCTAACAGCCAAAAGTTTCACGCGCCATCGTAGCTCCCACCTTCGTCAAGACTTCGGCGGACACAGCAGTCGGTAGATTACTCAGTGTATGCCAATCCTAATTCCTATTTACTAGTTACTAATTACTACCTTACGCCGTCGTAGCTCAGTTGGTAGAGCGCATCCATGGTAAGGATGAGGTCCGCGGTTCAACCCCGCGCGTCGGCTCCACGATTTAAATTTTGAATTTTGAACTTAGAACTTTGTCTCTGTTTCGAATTTAGAGTTTAGGATTTAGAAATTACCCTCTTAGGGGTCGGTAGCGAAGCGGTCAAACGCGGCAGACTGTAAATCTGCTGGCCTTGTGCCTTCGCAGGTTCGAATCCTGCCCGGCCCACCAAAAGCACACCATTTATGGTGTGCTTTTGTAATAAGTGGGCAGGATGAGAACCGTGGTCAAATCATTGGTTCGCCTGTCCGCCTTTGGCGGTAATCCTGCCCGGCCCACCAAAAGATCACCTCGAACTTGTTGAGAGGTGGTTTTTTAATTCCTGAATTCAACTAGGGCTGGATGAGAAGTTTATCCTAAGTAAGTCGCAGAATGACGACGCATCGAAGGGAATCCGCCCCGGCTTGTCCCGTGCTGGGGGAACGACGAGTGGGGGCCACCAAATGATAATCACGCAAGTGAGGGTTTTTTATTTGTGGACAAGCTGATTGTACTTTATTATCAAGAGTGTATAATACCTAAACCTGGGGTGGGGGTTAATAATTTTTAATTATACCAAGTTTATGTCAGAACAACATAAGTGTTACAAACGGCAAGTGGCGGTCAATTTAAAAAAAGCAGCCGGCCAATTGAATCGGGTCATTACAATGGCTGAAGATGAAAAGTATTGCATTGATATCATGCAACAGACCTTGGCCGTTATTGGATTGCTGAAATCCGCCAATCAGCAACTGCTTGAGGGTCATTTAAATTCATGTTTCAAGAAAGCCATGGAAACCAAGGGTGATGCCGCCAAACAAAAAATGATAGACGAAATTTTAAAAGTAACAAAATTATCCAATAAATAAATAGCTTTGGGAATAGTTTTATTCTCATAGTGTTATGTAAAAATTATGGGCCACAAAAATAAAAAATACAAGATTGTATATGTTCAAGGCATGACTTGTGTTTCTTGCGAGCAAATTATCAGTGACGAGGTTTTGGCCGTTGAAGGTGTTAGTGCGGTCAATGTTTGTCACAAAAAACAACAGGCCACAGTTCATTTTTCTGACCAGCCGGACTGGGACAATGTGCTGAATGTAATTAAAATCGCTGGCTACTCAGCCTCGCTGACTGCTGGTGAACCGATTGTAATCAAGAAAAAAGCTACCGCCAGCCAATGGTTTTTATCGATTGCTATTGTTTTTGCTCTCGTTTTGATTTTTCGTTACTTTAATAAATTGGGGATTTTTTCATCAGTTCAAGGTAGTGTTGGTATGGGGTTGGCCTTACTTCTTGGGGTTGTTGCTTCAATGTCAACTTGTCTGGCTGTTGTCGGAGCCGTTATTATCAGCTTTGGCGCCAAATATCAAGCAACTGGAACATTTTATCAGGCCAACGTTAAACCGCATTTATTATTTCATTTTGGCCGTTTAACCACTTTTTTCGTTTTAGGTGGTTTGTTGGGATTGTTGGGCGGTTTGATTAATATCTCTACCGGATTTATTATGGTGTTCACCTTGTTGATTGCCGTTGTTCTGGGTTGGCTGGGGTTAAATATTTTGGGTATCTTGCCGTCATTCTCAACAATTGTGTCAATGCCCAAGTCCAGCTTTTCTTATTGGGGTAAATTAAAAAAATCCGAGCATCCATTGGCTCCGATTTTGCTCGGAGGATTCACCTTTTTCTTGCCTTGTGGTTTTACTCAAAGCATGCAGTTTTTTGCTATTTCATCCGGCAGTTTTTGGGTTGGTGGTATAACATTATTACTTTTTGCCCTCGGAACGCTACCGGTTCTATTTGGCTTGGGAATTGCCACGTCAAAATTCAAAAACATGAAATCGGTAGTTTTTGAGAAAGCCATCGGTTTATTGGTTATCCTCTTTGCCTTTTACACCATGTCTACCGGTTTGGCTCTTGCCGGCATCAGTGTTGACGTTTTTACCTCCGCCAAGAATGTTGGTTCAGCGACCGTTTCAGCGGACAAGCAGGTTGTCGAAATGACCGTTGATTATAGTGGGTTTACTCCAAGTACCTTTGAAATAAAAAAAGACATTCCTGTTGAATGGGTGATTGATGGCAAACAATTGTCCGGTTGCACCAATCAAATCATTATCCCTGATCTTGATTATAAAAAGAAATTAAATCCCGGGAAAAATGTCATCAAGTTCAAACCAACCTCCGCCGGCACGATCAACTTTAGTTGTTGGATGGGTATGGTTCGTGGTAAGTTTATTGTTACAAATTAAAATTATCAAATTATCCAATTGCCATTTACAAATTACCAAAAGACATATGAGTAAAAAAAATTACAAAATTTCCGGCATGCATTGCGCCTCTTGTGCTTTGAATATTGAAAAAAAATTGAACAAAGAAGAAGGCATCAGCCATGCGTCAGTTAATTATGCCAACGAAAAAGCCAGTCTGGAGTTTGATCCCAAGGTCATTAGTTTGGAAAATATCAAAAAGATAATCTCCTCGCTTGGTGATTATGAATTGATGAGTGAGGGTGAACACATGCATGATAATAGTCTGTCAATAAGCAAATTGAAATTTGTTTGGTCTGCGATTTTAACCATTCCGGTTTTACTGACTATGTTTATTTTTCCTGATTTTAATATCACAATATTTCAAGTTCCGCTTGGTATGTGGATTCTCACAGGTCTGACATTTGTGGTAGTTTTTATTTTTGGTTGGCAATTTCATCGAGGCATGTTCAAGCAGTTGTTACATTTTTCCGCCAACATGGACACTTTGATATCTGTGGGTACTCTGGCTGCCTTTGGCTTTAGTTTTTACTCCATGTTTGTGGGCGGTCATGTTTTTTATGAGACCGCTGCGGTGATTGTTACCCTGATCTTACTGGGGAAATTTCTCGAGGCCCGCAGCAAAGGCAAGGCTTCAGCTGCCATCAAAAAACTCATGGAACTGGGTGTTAAAAAAGCTCGGATTATCAAAGGCGACAAATTTGAAGAAATCGCTATTGAACAAGTAAAAGTCGGGGACATCCTTTTGGTCAAAGCTGGTGAAAAAATTCCTCTCGACGGCACTATTATTGATGGTGATACCGCCATCGATGAATCAATGTTGACCGGCGAAAGTATCCCGGCTGACAAAGTGGTGGGGGATCAAGTCTTTGGTGCCACCATCAATCAAAGCGGTGTAATCAAAGTCAAAGTGACTCAAATTGGCGAAGCCACAGTGTTGTCCCAAATTATCAAACTGGTAGAAGACGCCCAATCATCCAAAGCTCCAATTCAAAAGCTGGCTGACAAAGTGTCCGGTATTTTTGTCCCTACTGTCATTATTATTTCAATTGTTACGTTTTTAACTTGGCTACTAATTTTTGATGCCGGTTTAGCCACCAGTTTGATCAATGCGGTGGCTGTATTAGTTATTGCCTGTCCCTGCGCTCTTGGTTTGGCTACACCTACGGCGATTATTGTCGGAACCGGCAGAGGCGCTGAAGCTGGGATATTGATCAAAGGGCCTGAAAGCTTGGAGATCGCTCACAAAGTAGATACTGTACTATTTGATAAAACAGGTACCCTTACCAAAGGGGAGTTACGCGTGGAAAAAGTTTTTACCAACCCAGAATATACCTTTACTGAAGATAAAATTTTGAAAATTGCCGCTTCACTAGCAATCAATTCAGAACATCCAGTCTCAAAGTCAATTTACAATTATGCGATAAAAAATAACATCGAAATCAATACACAGTTTTATGATATCAAAGAATTGTCAGGCCGGGGTGTTATCGCTCAGTGCGGGCATGACAAAAAAGTTTTGCTTGGTAATAGAAAGTTGATGACTGAACAAGGCATTAATTCAGATTGGATCAGTGAATTTGATAATTTGGAAGGTACGGTTGTTTTTGTCGGCCATCATGAAGACGGAGTTATCGGCGCCATTCAAGTGGCAGATGTGGTTCATGAGAATTCAGTCTCGGCTATTAAAAAACTTCAGCAGATGGGCAAGAAGGTTATTATGTTGACCGGTGACAAAAAGAAAAACGCCGAAACCATTGCTTCTGAACTGGGTGTTGACGATTTCGTTGCCGAGATATTGCCTGAAGACAAATCAAACAAAGTCAAGGAATTTCAAAACCAGGGACGTGTAGTGGCCTTTGTTGGTGATGGAATAAACGATGCCCCGGCTTTGGCTCAAGCCGATCTCGGTCTAGCGATTGGCGGCGGCACTGATGTGGCCATGGAGACCGGTGATATTGTTTTGATGAAGGGTGATCCGCTCAAAGTCGCCAGTGCTATTCTTTTGTCCCAAACCACCTTCAAGGTAATCAAGCAGAATCTATTCTTTGCCTTTATCTATAATGTCATTGGTATTCCTTTAGCGGCTCTAGGATTTTTAAATCCCATTATTGCCGCCGCGGCTATGAGTCTCAGTAGTGTATCTGTTGTGACCAATAGTCTGCGAGTCAAACGCATCAAATTATAATATAATAAAATAATGCCCTGAAGGCGACACGTCGACGTGTCGCCTTTAGATTATTTTAAAATCAAAAAACAACGCATTTTACGTTGTTACAGTCTAATCTTGGGAGTGATACCCGGGTTGGCATGTGCAAACTCGACTCCATTCACAAATGCCTCTCGCAGAAGGTGCTGAAGATCCGGATTGTCCGATCTCAGTCGACCTTCATGCTTAATTTGGATTCTCGCGACTTCAAAATAATCGTCTTCCACCACTTTGTCGTAACCGTCAGGTACACGATTATCACTTCGAGCCACAATCAAGCCTTGAGGTGAACAAAGTAGGATGACTTCCATCGTGACCCCCATTATGTTGTTTTTGAGTTTAATTCTCAGCTGTTCTATTCGTATCCTTGGAAAAACATTGTGAAATAGCTTTCCCCATAGCAATTGTTCCCCAGATTAGAAAAGCCGCTAGAAGGAGAATCCCGATTCCTGTCAGGATGAGTTCCAGCCCAGTAAGGGTGTCGAGTAGCCATCCTTGATTTCTTCCGCCAAATGGAAACTTCCCACCCACCCAATGACAAATCAGAAGCATGAGAGCTAGTGTGTTGCTACAATCGGCAGGCCAATCAAAATGTGCTTGAATGTCTTCATTGTGACGGCTCCTGTTTGGTTGCGATTTGTCACCGGATATCTAATTTTATCACAATCGTTTGTTCCCGTCAAGGTTTAGTGCTTTTTAAGCCAAATCATGGTAAAATGTATATAGGAAATATTCAAATTTAAATTCATTGATTCAATAGTAACAACTGGTTACCAAATTCTCTATTGGATTAAAGGCCAATTTATTTCGTTAGTTCATCAGGATTGCATCACAACTGAACCAACGAAACGAGTTAATTTGAATTTAGGTCATTTGAGATTGATTAGTATTTATGATTTAGAGTTTAGAATTTATATATATAAAGGAGGCTAATTTTTTAATCAAGAGCCTATGATCAAAAATAAAATTTCCACCAAAATATTCCTTGATAGTGGAGACCCAATCGAGACTAAAAAAGCCTTGAAACTTTTGGGTTGGCTGGATGGCCAGACGACCAATCCGTCATTGGTTGCCAAAAATCCTCGAGTTTTGGTTCGATTGGAGCGAGGTGATCAATTTAGTGAAAGTGAAATTTATCACTTTTATCAAGACGTTGTTGAAGATGTTTCGGAACTTATTCCTGATGGATCAGTCTCGATCGAAGTATATTCAGATGAGAATACTTCAGAAATGAAAATGCTAGAGCAAGCCAAAGAAATGTTTACTTGGATTCCAAACGCTCACATTAAACTGCCGGTAATCAAGCAGGGGATCAATTCAGCCAAGAAAATTATTGCTGAAAATATGAGGGTCAACATGACGCTTTGTTTTAGTCAGGAACAGGCCGCTGCTGTACACCTTGCCACACAAGGAGCGGATCCAGGCAGTGTCTTTATCTCACCGTTTATTGGCCGTTTGAATGATCAAGGCGAGAATGGTATGAACTTGGTCGCCAACATTCAAAAAATGTTCCGTGAACAAAACAGTCATGTTCAGCTTTTGGCTGCCAGTATTCGAAACTTGGATCAGTTGATGAAATTAATTCAGATGAAAGTGGACATTATCACGGTTCCGTTTAAAATTTTGGAAGAGTGGGCTGACTCGGGATTTCAATTGCCTGACAAAAAATATGAATATAAACCTGGTGATTTGAAGCCGATAGAATACCAGGATTTAGACTTTAGTAAAGAATGGTTTGAGTTTGATCTCAACCATCCATTGACCGTGGCTGGGATTGAGAAGTTTGCCAATGATTGGAATAATTTAATTAGATAAAATATGAAATATTTTAGCTTTGATTATGATGATGCGCAAATTTCCGAATCTAAATTGGAAAAAAGCGCCAAAAAATTGGAAACTTATATTAAAAAATGTCACGAATTATCAACTCAGGACAGTTACACTGAACCTGAACAGTCTTTGCATTTACCCAGTGATGAAAATTTGATCGCCAACGTTGAAGGTTTAGTTGGTGAGTACAATCTGGATCAACTGAAATACATTGTTTTAGTGGGTATCGGCGGATCAAATCTTGGCACCATGGCCGTTTATGAATCATTGGTTGGCCAGTTGGATTATCTGACCGCTGCTCGTAAACCAAAAATGATTTTTCTTGATACTGTTTCTTCCCAAAAAATGTATCAGACCGCTGAACTTCTGAATTCATTGCAGTCAAGTGATGAATTTATCATTGTTAGTATTAGCAAGTCAGGTAAAACTACTGAAACCATTGCCAATTTTGCTTTATTAATTTCTTTGGTTGAAGAAAAGTTTGCTGACATTAACGATCGTTGCATTGTCATTAGTGGCGAGAATTCAGCTTTTTGGCAAAAAGCTGAAAAACTTCGTATGGCCAAAATCAGTATTCCCGAATCAGTTGGAGGTCGCTTTTCTGTTTTTAGTGCAGTCGGCCTGGTGCCATTAGCACTAGCCGGATTAAATGTTCGCGCCTTGCTGCGCGGCGCAGCTTCAGCTATTGACTCCGGTACTAAATTTGATTTTGTTCATAATCATTCATTGAAAAGTGCGGTGATTACTTTTATACATAGTCAAAAACTCCCAATTCATAATACATTTTTATTTAATCCTCGACTGGATTCTTGCGGTCATTGGTATCGTCAGTTGATGGGTGAGAGTCTGGGCAAAAAATTAAATTTAAAAGGAAAAACTGTGCATTCGGGTATCACGCCGATAGTTTCTATCGGTTCCACCGATCTGCATTCCATGGCTCAGTTGTTTTATGGCGGACCCAAGGACAAATTCACCAACGTTGTGTATTGCCTGCATGAAGACAGCCCGATTGTCCCGAACTCGGATCTGACCGAATTGGTTCCCAACATTCAAAACAATAAACTGGTTGATATCATGCACGCTGTTATTGGGGGTGTCAAAGAAGCCTATCGTCAGAACAAACTACCCTTTGTTTCCATTGCTCTTCCGGCTATTGATGAGGAACAGATTGGTTACTATCTCCAATTCCGTATGTTGGAGATGATGTATTTGGCACAGTTGATGGGCGTCAATGCTTTTGATCAGCCCAGCGTAGAGGATTACAAGAAAGAAACGGCAAAATTATTGGCAAAAATTTAAAGAATTATTAAAAAGGCTACTGTTTTAGGCACGAACATATTGCACTCTGGAATTGAGATATTGGTTAGGTGTTTTGAGATCAAGACCACAATGCTGTAAATCATTGTAGTACATATT
>PFAP01000015.1 GCA_002773615.1 Candidatus Falkowbacteria bacterium CG10_big_fil_rev_8_21_14_0_10_39_11 | reverse complement strand
AACTCCACACGAAAAATACCTTATTTTAGCCTCTAAATGTGTAACCCTTGAAGGTTAATTGTACATATGTTTGACAGATTAAAATTTATATGATATTTTATAGTGTTCGTTGACATTTTGCGTTTTTGGTAAAACTAAAATAGGAGATAGGCCATGGGGGTAGTTTACTTGGTTGGGTTGTCACTATTTTTACTGGTGATTATTTATTATGTATTTTTCGAGATACCATATAGAAAATGGGTTCATGTATTATTGATGATTGGTGGAATGGTTTTGATTGGAGCATTGTCGACTATGTCATTGTATATGGAGTTTGGTTCCAAATCGACTACCGTGGTTAAATATAAAGATGATAAAACGGTTGAAACTGGTTTTGTCTTATTTTGTGTAGACAATTGTGCTGTTTTTTCAGATCAGATTATGATTGAGTACTATGGTTTTGTGGGCACTTGTGCTGTGCATATGACCCTTCGATTTGAATTGAATGCTGATAATCCAAGTGCATTTGAAGCATTGTTGAGTGATGGTGATTGGGCCAAATATCAGTGGCCGGTCACCAAGGCGATCACGATTGAATTTACTAAACAAAAAATTGCTAAAATCATTGATGAGCAATTGATGAATCAAAGTGTGCATAGTTTTGGCGGATGTAATAATGATAATGTTGAAATCTTTGCCAGTTTTTTCAAGCGAGATATTGTTCGGGCAATGGCTGACGATTTTAGTTATAAATTTGGTGATAAAGCTGGATTTAGTCCAGTGGTGGTTCATCAGATTTTTGCTCCAAGAATTTGGCCGAGGAGTGAAAAAGATGGTGGTAGCTAAAAAACTGATTTTGTTGGTTGTGAGTGATGAAGCTTATTTGAGATCAGTTCAAAAAATTATGGATCAATTGGGTTTTGTGATTGTGTCCGCATTGACACAGATTGAGGCGATAGATCAGTTTATAGCTAATCAAGCCATAATTGATTTAATTTTGCTTGATGCTTGTGTGCCTGGAAAAAAGATTAATACTATTCCGTTGGTAACTTTTTTCAGGCGAAGTGGTTTTGATGGGTTGGTTGTTGGTATCTCTGCTGATAGGGGATATAATTTGCAGTTGGTTGAATCTGGGGCCAGTGACTGGTGTTATAAAAATCAAGTAGGCAGTAAAGTACAAGAATTGTTTCAAGATTATTAAGACGTAAAAAATGCGTCTTTTTTGTTGTTTTAGGTTTTTATTAGTGGCCAGTGTTGACTTTATAGATAATTTGTGATAAAGTTGATAGTTAATAACCCCACACTCAGGAGGACGACATGCCAGGACTGATTGGATCGTTGGTTTTTTTTGATGCCATTTTCTTAATTATTTTTTTGGTAATGATGGGGTATTCATGGGATTCAGATGTCTTAAATGATCTTGGCAGTAGTTTTTTAACCTCGCCTAATCTCTGGCATCCACTACGTTGGGTTTTCCGGATTGGTTTCTTTGTGTTTTTGGGCGCTTTGTGTTTTTCATCATTGTATGTGGAATATAATACCGGTATCAGTACGGTGTTAATGATGAGCGCTGACGGTGAAATTAAAATGGGTAGTAATTTTTGTGATACTGACTGTGTAAGTGTTCGGGATGAGTATAAAATTGATAATTACGTCCCATTGGAAGGTTGTGCATTCAGATACAAGTCGGTAGCGGAGATTGATTTTGAGAATCTGCCGCGATTGGCGAGTCATTTTCATTTTGTTGACCGTGAATCGCCGATGGAGATCTCAGAATCAGATTATGTTTTGAGACCAATCTTCTATAAAGTCATTAAAATGACTGATCTCATGCTGATCGCGAAGTATCGTGGTGTGCCGTGTGAACAGATTAAGATGGCGATAATTGCTGGAGATGTTTACGGTGATTTGAATGTCGGTCTCAAAGAAATTGGGTTTAGAGTAAGTGGTGTACCCGAGGTTTCTTGGGAATAAAACAAACGACTAATAGGTCGTTTTTTTGATTGTAGTGGCAATTGTTTTGTGTTTTTATGTTTACTCGTGACTGATGGCTTGAATTGGATTCATGGCCGCGGCTTTTTTGGCCGGATACAAACCAAAGACCAACCCTACGATAGTGCTCATGGACGTGGCGAGGATAATTCCCGCAATTGAAATAGAGAATTCCCAATCAAAGCCTTGTGATTTAGCACCGATTGATATCAATATGGATAGTAATAGACCAAAAATTATCCCAATGATTCCTCCAATGAGAGTGATGATAATGGCTTCAAATAAAAACTGCCAAAGAATATTACCGCTTTTGGCTCCAACAGATTTGCGCAGGCCGATTTCAAAAGTTCTTTCGGTTACTGAAACATACATGATATTCATAATCCCTACACCACCAACAATCAGAGATATTGAACCAAGCATGATCAATAGAAATTGCATTCCGAGGATGATTGTATCAAGCATTTCCATGGCTTGGTCCATGGTGGTGACAGCAAAGTCATCACGATCAGGATCGGTGATGTTGTGTAATTCTCTCATGGTAAATATAACATCTTCAGCTGTTTGATCTGCCAAGTTGTTGTCGACCAGTTGCATAATCATAAAGCTGATATAATCTATGCCCAAGAGTCTTTTTTGTAACGTTTTAACAGGTAAAAAAATCATACCGTCCATATCGAGGCTAAATGAAGCTCCACGTTCTTTCATGACACCAATAACCGTAAACTTTTCTTTGCCAATTTTTATTGATTTGCCAATTGGGTCATTGTCACCGAAAAGATTGTCTTTGACTTTGGAACCGATGACGGCGACTCTTGCCAGTGATTGGTTTTCTTCTTTGTCAAAAAAACGTCCAGTGTCAATTTCACCGGTATCAATTTTTAAAAAATCAGAATTGGTGCCAAATAAAAATACTTTCTCAATTTCGCTTTGATAACCGACAATTTCTTGACCCATAATAGCGGTGTAGTAAGCGCTAATGTTTTGGAGTTTAGCTACTTCTTCGGCGTCACTCTCTTTCAAGGTCGTAATGGTGGCTCCACCGACTTGACTAAATGCGTTTTCAACTGAAGCTTGATTGGTAGATGGTGTTTTGACTTCGACTTGTATGTAATTGGAGCCAAAAGCCTCGATTTCGCCGATGATCAGTCCTTTGATTGCTTGTCCAGCCGACAAAACTGTGATAACAGATGTGATGCCAATCACAATACCAACGACGGTCAGTAATGAGCGTGTTTTGTTGTGTAGCAGACTTTGAATGGCTGTTTTGATGGTTGATATAAGCATATTATTCGTAGCGAAGGGCAGTAATTGGATCATAGCTGGCGGCTTTTTTGGCTGGATAGACTCCAAAAGATAGACCGACAATGATGGCAAACAGACTTGAGATGATGATTGAAACGGGTGTAATTACAAAATCCCAATCATAACCCAGAGCGTTGACTCCAAGTGAAATTAAAAAAGCGATAAAAGTTCCAATTAGCATGCCGATAATAGCACCAACAAATGTAATAATAATAGTTTCGATCAAAAATTGAGTCGTGATATTTGAGCTGGTGGCTCCGACAGCTTTGCGTAAACCAATTTCACGAATTCTTTCCGTTACGGCGGCCAGCATGATGTTCATGATACCAATGCCTCCAACAATCAACGATATCCCGGCGATGGCGACCAAGAATAAATTCAGAGCTCCGGTGACAGTATCTAAAATGGCCAAAGCGTTTTCAGTGTTGTTGACGGTAAAATCATCTTCTGTTGGATTTGATATATTGTGACGATCGCGTAGAAGTTCTTCAATTTGAATGGAGGCTTCGGGAATATTGTCTTGATGGTCTATTTTGAATCGTGCAAATCCAATGTGGTTAATGCCGAGAACTTTTCTTTGAGCGGTTGTGATTGGGATGAAAATTGCATTATCGACATTTTGAAATCCAACTGTTCCTTGGCTTTTCATTACTCCAATGATTGAGTATGGGTCGTTTTTTATTTTAATTTTTTGACCAACTGCAATTTGACTATTAAAAAGTTCTTCGGCAACTTGGGAGCCGAGAACAACGACTCTAGCCGTTGAGCCTTTGTCTTCTGGAGTTAAAAAATGACCAATATCGACTGATGTTTCGCTAATATTGGGATAGTCAGAGTCAACACCAAACATGGATACGGTGGCTTTTTGGTTGCCGCTGGAAATAATTTCGGTTGATGTCACATATGAAGACCCGGCGGTGATATGGGGAACTCGCTCCTTGATCGCTTCGACATCACTATCTTTGAGAGTGGTAATTACGATGCCATAAAGAGCGGCCGGAGGTCCATCTTCATCTGAAGCTCCAGGTAAAACAGCGATTAGGTTGGTGCCGATGCCCTGTATTTGGTTGACAATCAAACTTTCAGCTCCGGCGACTAATGATGTAATTAATATAACTGAAGAAATACCGATAATAATTCCCAGCATGGTCAAAAAAGAGCGCATTTTATTGACGCGCAAGTTTTTTAGGGACATTTTGATGGTATCGATGATGATCATAACTGGTTGTAATTAGCTTCAAGAAATTGATCAATGTATGGTGATGTTATTTGAGTAATTCGTCACCATCGTTTATTTCAATATGATTAGTTACCTTGAAATCACTTTCGATCAGGCCATCACGAATTTTGATAATTCTTCGAGCATGTTCGGCTGTATATTTCTCATGTGTAACCAAGATGATAGTTTTTCCTTGTTTGTTGAGGTTTTGAAGAATTCTCATGACTTGGCCACCTGTTTTTGAGTCAAGGTTGCCGGTGGGTTCGTCGGCAAAAATAAGGGCCGGGTCATTGACAAGGGCTCTGGCGATTGCCACGCGCTGTTTTTCTCCGCCAGATAATTGATTGGATAGATTGTTGGTACGATGAGTGAGGTCAACGGCTTCAATGGCTTTTTTTACCTTGTCATTTATATCTCCAGGATTTTTGGCATAGGTTAGTGGTAATTTTACATTATCAAAAACTGAGGTTCGAGGTAAAAGATTGAAGGCTTGAAACACAAAACCAATTTCGAAATTACGATATTCAGCCATTTGATCGTCTGACAGGTTTGATGTGTCGTTATTTTTAAAAAAGTATTTTCCGGTTGTGAGTTGGTCTAGGAAACCCAGAATGTGCATCAAAGTTGACTTGCCTGACCCAGACGGTCCCATAATCGCTACGAATTCACCTTGCTTTATACTAAAAGAGACACCATGAAGAACCTTGGTGACTATTTCATCATTTTCATATTGTTTTTTGAGATCTTGAACTTTTATTAACTCGGTCATAAGAAAATTAATCTAAATCCGAATTTATCTAATAGGTCTAATTGATGGTTAGGTTTCAATGATCACGGTTGGTATTTTTAGGCTGAAAATTGTTTAGATTGATTAGTGTAATTGAAATGATTAGTGTAATTTGTTTATTCTTCTTTGATAAAAGTAACAATTGTTTCACCTTCCTCTAATCCGGAAATTATTTCGATCAAGCCATTGTCTGCTCGTAAGCCAATTTGGACTTCAACTTCATGAATTTTGTCACCATCAAGGACTCGAACGATTTTTTTATTGTCTTTGTCTAGGACAGCACGACGAGGAATATATAGTGTATTGTTTTTAGTGGCCGTGTGAATGGTTACATTGGCAGTCATACCTGGTTTTATGTCTTGTTCTATTTCATCAAATAAAATTGTGACGCGATAATAAATAACATCTTGAATGACCGTTTGAGCTGGTTCGATTTCAGAGACATAACCGGTGAACATTATATCATCGCCAAAAGCGTCGAGAGTAATGTCAACTTTATTTTCAAGTTTGATTTTTGTAATATCAGTTTCGGAAATGTCAACAGAGATTTTATAGCCATTGTCATTGACCAATGAGACAGCCGTTTCAGTTGCTGAGACATTTTCACCCGGATCAAAGTTAATTTTGCTAATAATGCCGTCAATTGGAGCTTTGAGGTTGGTGTCTTCAAAGTTTTCTTTGGCTAGATTATAAGCAGCGGCTAAATTGTTGACTTGCGCTTGATAAGATGTGACATCATATGATCTGGCTGGGGCGGTTTTTAGTTCCAGTTGAGCGATGGTTAGTTCCCAGGCAGCTTTTGTCGTATTGACTTGATTTTCAGCTGACAAAATAGATGAGTCATTGGTGGCAGAGGCAGAATTATAGTTGGCTTCAGCAATAGCTAGGGCTTGTTCAGCTGAGACTACATTGGCGTCATAAGTATTTAAATTGGAATTTCGATCTAAGCGAGTGTCAAGTAAATTTTGTCTGGCAGTTTGGAGGGTGGAGAGGTCAGCGGCGACCGTAGATAATTGAGTGGAAATAGCTGTTTTGTAGGTTGAAATATCTGTGGAGGTTAAGTTGCTTGACGGATATGTATAGACCATTACTTGATAAAGGTTGCTTATTTCATTATGGGTGGCTGATACAGCATTGATGGCAGCGTTGATTGTGTTGGTGATGGTTTCTGGATCAGAATTAATGGTAGTGGCTTTATGTTGAGATAGAGCGGTGCTAATTAAATTTTTGGCTAATGCATATGACAGTGATTCATCATTTAGAGCTTGGGGGTCAGCCAAACCAAAGTAACTGGAATTGGCGTCTTCTTTTATTTCCTTGGCTTTGCCTAGAGCGACTTCAGAGTCAGCTAGAGCAATGGCAGTTTTGGTTAAAGCTAGGTTGGTATAGTTGATCACCGCTTGGTTTTGATCATTTTGGGTGTCACCCAAGCTTTGTTTGGATTCATTGAGATCTGCTTGGGCTTTGACTAGCGCTTCATAAGAAGCGGCCAAGTCACTATCAGCTTTTAGACTGAGAATGATCAAATTATTTTCAGCGTTTTTGTAGGCAACATAAGCCTGATCAACGGTTTTTTGCGAAACATTAATATCTTCCGGGCTGGCGCCAGCGATAATTTTTTGTAGATTTGCTTGAGCTTGATTAAGGTTAGCGGCAGCTTGGTCAAGTTGATATTGGTTTTTGGTACCTTTGAGTATGGCCAGACTGTCACCTCGCTTTACTTGATCACCAATGCGAACTAAATTTTCGATCAATTGACCGCTGGTCTGAAAGTGAAGGTCAATGTCGACTGCAGCCTCGACTGAACCGGTGGCGTCGACCGTTTGTTCCAGTATGCCTTTTTCAACAATTGCAGTAGAGTACTCGACTTTAGGTTTATTTGAAGTAGAAACAAAAACAATTATCAGTATAACGACGATAATTAATATTAACCACCAAAGTTTTTTGAGCAGAAATTTCATAGTTACGAATTTACCAGGCCGGAGGACGGGTGCGCCTATGGCGCAGAATAAAACAAATACTACGAATGCATGGGAAAAGAGTCTTAGTAGTCGTTTTTAATAGGGAATTAAATTATTTTTTCTTTTTTTTGATTGAGTCACTGATGGAATTTAGTTTTTCTGACAGGCCGGTGATGATATTTTCAATTTCAGAAAGTTTCACTAGGGCAATCATTTCATCGTGAGGACCAAAAACTAAAAGTTGATCACCTTTGTTGAGCTTCATTTTTTTTCTCGCTGCACTCGGAATGACAATTTGGCCCTTTTCTCCAATGGTGGCAGTCCCGAAAAATTGTTTATCAGTATTTTTCTTCATAGTTGTATAAGTATGAAAAGTATGACTTTTTGTATTGTATCAAATTAGAATACTGTGTCAAGTTATTTTTTTAATTTTTCAATTAAAAGATTTTCAGCTTTTTCCGGGTCGGCTTTACCTTGAGATTCTCGCATCACTTGACCAAGAAGGAACTTTATGATGGTTTCCTTCCCGGCTTGATATTCGGCGATTTGATCCGGGAAGGTAGTGATGACTGTGTCAATGATTTTTTTTATTTCATCATCGTTGTCTACCTGTTCAAGTCCATAGTCTCGTAATACATTTGACGGGTCAGCGCCATTGTCAATCATGATGTCCAAAACTTTGACGGCATTGGTGCTACCCAGTTTCTTTTGATGGAGTAAAGTGATGAATTCGGCAAAATTTTCAGCAGAAATTTTATTATCATCAAAACTGATATTTTTTTCATCTAAGCGAGTAATCAAATTATTGATCAGCCAGTTTGTGGCCAGTTTTATTAAAGTATTTTTTTCTTTGTCCCAATCTAGTTCGGAAGTAGATATCCATGCTTGCAACTCGGAGATAATTTGTTCAAAATAATTAGCTAAATGAATATTGCCCGTAATTATCTTGGCTTCTTCGCCAGTATGTGTGTATTCATGACAAAATCGTAGACGTTTGGCTTGTGGTAGTTCGGGTAGTTCAGTGCCAAGGGCAGAAAATTCTTTGGCTGAAAAAGTGAGTGGTGGGATATCTGGTTCGGGAAAATACCGGTAATCGGCGAATCCTTCTTTGGTTCTTTGTGATTTTGTCTCGCCTGAGTGGTCGTCATAACCCCTGGTTTCTTGAACTTTGGGGGCCTTGCCGTCTTCCCAAAGAATTTTTTGACGTTTGATTTCAAATTCTAAAGCTTTTTCCAAAGATCGAAATGAGTTGATGTTTTTGATTTCAGTTTTTGGGTATAAAATAGTTTCACCTTTGGGACGAAGGGAAATGTTCGCATCGCAGCGAAGGTGGCCTTTTTCCATGTCAGCATCAGAAATATCCAAATGACGCATGAGTAATTGTATTTCTTGGGCAAAAGTTTTGGCTTCAAGTGGGGTTGAAAAATCAGGATCGGTGACAATTTCGATTAGTGGTGCTCCACCACGATTGTAATCGATCAAAGAGGCCTCTTTGTCTTTGGTGTGGATTGATTTGGCTGAGTCTTCTTCAATATGAAGACGAGTAATACCGATTCGTTTGAGTTCATTTTCGAGTTCTAAACTTCCGGTCAAGCCATCAGTGGCGACCGCGTTGATGATCAATTCACCATGTTCAGCCACCGGTTTGTCAAATTGAGAAATTTGATAGCCTTTTGGTAAGTCTGGATAAAAATAGTTTTTGCGGTCAAATTTAATATAAGAATTGAGTTTGCAACCCAAGGCCAATGAGGCCAGTTGAGACATTTTAATGGCTTTTTTGTTGACGGTCGGTAACGTACCGGGATGACCGAGACAAATTGGACAAATATTCGTGTTTGGTTTGGTGTGATCAGCTTCGTTGGCGCAAGAGCAAAACATCTTGCTTTTGGTCTTCATTTGAACATGAAATTCCAAACCGATCAGGACTTCGTATTTCATATTGTCGTGTAGCTTTTAGCGATTAATAATTATCGTGTAGCTTGTGTCGTGTAGCGTGTATAGCTTGTGTCGTGTATAATGATTTTATTTCATATTTTCTTTTGTTGACCAGAGCATACCGCCGATTTTATCTGAAAGAGACTTTGCGTGATTATATTCATTTTGATTCATCTCAAAACCTTCTTCTTTTGCAAAATCGAGGGTAAATTCAGCTTCTTTTAATGAAGCGTAGGAGATGTCTAAAAATTTTTTATTTTCTTTAATTCTACCTCTGGCATATCCTTCAACGTAATTTAGGGCAACTGATAGAGATGAGCGTCTAATCTGGCTGGATATACCAAACAGCTCTTTGCGAGGAAAATTTTTGGATATTTTGTAAATCAAATGAGCGTATTCTTTCATCAGTCTTTTCAATGAATTATGAAATGTTTCATCAGTCATTTGTTGTGTAGAATTAAATGTAAAGACAACGCATATGATACATGATACACGTTACAAGTTTTTTGATAAAACTTAACTTAATTTTAGCATGATTATTGGGATAATTAAAGGTTTTAGTGTCTGGGTTGACAAATGTTAATTTTTTGTTATAATATAGGGTGATTCTGGTGTCTCAACCATGACAACGTCTGCAGTAAAAGCAGACCAGGAGGAACAATGAAGAGTGTCCATTGGTTGGTGATTGGTTTGACTATTTTTTTGGCGGCAAATACACCTTCGCGTTGTAGCCCATTTCCAATTGAAGAGCCAGATATTAATGTTTCTGATCCGGGGATTTTTAATGTTCAGATTTCAACTGAGAGTCCCATCAATTATAATTCAAGTTTTGATTATATTTGGATCAGCGGAACGGATGATAATGTGATGGTTGTTTATGATTTTGTAGCTGAAAATGAAGCTATGGTGCTGGATGAGCTGGTTTTTACCAATTACGGCGAAACCTTGCCCATTGATCGGTTCTCATTGTGGCTTGAAAATGATTTTGGTGACTTGGTTTTTGTACAGACAGGATATCCGATTGATGGTCTAGCTCGGTTTAATCTTTGGCAGAGTAATTTGGTGGTTGATGTTGGAAACATTCGGCGGGTTTATTTGAAAGTTGATTTGCTTCCAGATTATAACGGATCATTAAACGCTATGGAGTTGCACGGAGCATTGACTTCAGTTCGAGCTCATGGTTTGCAGAGTGGGGTTGAGGCGGTTAATGATTATGAAGAAAATTGGCATGAGATGCTTAGTCCGACTTATGTTGTGTATGAATCTCGTCCGTATGTCAGTTTTGAACATAGTTCTTCAGGTGGTCTCTTGATTCCTTTGCCGTATTTTGATCTGGCTACAGTAAGATTGACGGCAGATTCACACGGAAAAATTAGGTACAATGGACTTAGGCTGTATCTACTTGCTTTTTGCTCGCAATGTGAAACTGATGAAGTGAATTTCCGGGTGGTGGATTTTGGGTCTTATAATGTATTGGCTGAAGGGCGAGTTGGTATCAGGTCATCAGAGCGCAATTTTATGGATATTGATTTTGGAGAAGAAGGTTTGTATGTACCAGCTGGCTCTTATCGTTTGGTTCAAATTCAGGTTGATACGACAGGCTTCCATCGTCAGGGTGATTTTGTTCAATTGAACTTTAGTGAGCACCAGCAAAATATTAATTTTGGATTCGGGGATGGATTCGAGTATCTTTATTATGGGGAAATTGTTTTTCGAGGAGGGTTGTCAGGACCAATGTTTGTTTATTAGTAAGCACATCTAAAAGATGTGTTTTTTGATATACGGAGTGCGGATGATTACTGATGGGACAGCTTCATTACGTAAGGAATGTTGGTTGACATAATATATTTGACGTGATAACGTGTTTGGTCTGGGTGAGGATTCAGACAACCCATAAATTGCAGTCGAGGGACTGCACAGCCGACAGCTTTGAAGAAAGTTGTCTGGATAGGAGACTGACGATGAATGATGTTATGACCAAGCAGCGAAGGCAAATTGAGTTGGGTCAATGTATGGTTCAGGCTGCGACAGATTTTAATGATATTTCTGTTGTTCGTGGTGGGGCTTACCTTATTGACGTGGTTAATTTTTGGCGAAATTATAGCAATGGTGGTGTTGAAATTGATTTTGCTCATGAACTTAGTCAATTTTTGTCTCCATATGATCATGATCGGGAGTCATATGTGGTGCTTCAGGTATATTTCAAGCATCTGCTACTCATGGCCAATAGTTGGCAACAAGCACTTGAAGTAATGAATGTGATCATTGATTTTGTTCGTGCTTATGATGACCGACGAAATACGGGTGTTGATTTTGGCCAACCTGGACTGTTTAAATTTGATAAAGAAAAGGCTTTGATTGCATTGTTTGCTGGTATGATTGAGTCGGCGACATATATTGTTAGCAACAATGTAATTGATGGTGTTGAAGAGGCGGTCTTGGTGATCAATAAGCTGATTGTGTTTGTGGTCGGTCGGTGTGAGCGAGTTGAGATAAAATTTGAAGATGAAAAGTCTGGTTTGGTAAAGGTCACTGACCGGCTGTTGAAGACAATCAAGATGTTTTATCGAGTGATTTTTCATTATTGTGGTGATGATAATGCAAACGGTTTAAAGTATTTTGTCCGTTTGTTGGAGGATCTTCGAGCTCTCCAGATCAACATTAAGTTGAAAAACGATCAATCAATAGGTGCGGGGCATGGCTTTTCAGGAAGGAAAGTTGGTTTTGTCGGAATTGAAATTTTGAAAAATTTGTTTTTCATGTGGGCAGAACGTCAAGGTGGACTGGAGTTGTTTGATCTGATTAAAGTATAGACACATCTAAAAGGTGTGTTTTTTTGATTTTACAAAATGATGAATAGTTAATGTTTTTTACAAAAATTTGGTGAGTGAATGAATGGTTTGTAAAAACTTGGTTGAGATTGACAAAGTTAATTGTTTGTGATAATGTATTTGGTCTGGGTGAGAGTCCAGACATCCCACAACTTGGTAGTCGAGAGGCTGCTCATGGCTTCAAGCAGTAATGTGCTTGAGGGAGGTGCTTATGACAGACCGAGATTCTCAAATGGTTTATGCTGATGTGCAAAAAGCCTTGCCTTTAGTTGATTCAATATGTGTTGAACTAATTGGTGATAATATGGGACTGAGCTTGGATTTGCTCAAAGACATTTCAGTCGATCCTGAAGATTATGTTTATTGGGCAACTTGGTTGGAGTGGTTGGATAAAGGAAAAATTCCAAATTGGGTAAAAGGTGAAGAGCTTCAACGCGTTAGATTAATTCAAGCGATTGTTAAGTATTATATTTTACTCAGTGATACAGAGGAGTTGTTTGATGCTAAATTAAAATCGACGTCAGACTTTATTTTTGAGCAAGTGGTAGAAGCAGATTATCCGAAGAGTACATTTTTGATGCTGGAGAGTGATTCGGATGGGGTTTTGGCCATTGTTAATGCTTTGATTGAAACCATTTACATTACATTGCAGCGTGAGAAAATTGAGGGTAAACGATGGGAGTCGATGCATACGATAGTGGATTATTTGGTTGTGTGGGTTATTGACCGCAACGAATATTTTGAATTCAAAGATCAGTTTATGCCGGAAAGTTTGAAGGTTTTAATTGGTGAGTTCAATGATGTGGTCAAGAGATACTATCGGCGTCGTTTGGCTGGGTCTCCGAGATTTATGAATCAGTTGAGAATGATTTTGGGCAAGTTTAGATACGATTCACTTGGTTATCCTAAGTTTGTTGATGAATTTTTCAAAAATATGGCATTTCTAAGGTTTGAAACTTATGGCGGTTATCAATTGGCGGAATTAGTGAGTGAAATCGATAACTATTGGGGGCTTAAAAGTACGCTTGAGAGGCTCAAAACTTGTGTTTGTGCGGCGGGTGTAGGTGGAAAAAGGCCTAGAAAGAGATAATAAAAAATACTCAAACTTGAGTATCTTTTTTT
>PFAP01000028.1:13301-17502 GCA_002773615.1 Candidatus Falkowbacteria bacterium CG10_big_fil_rev_8_21_14_0_10_39_11 | reverse complement strand
CCAGCGGAAACGTTCTGCTGAAATTGATTCTGGCATACTTTTTGACATATATCCCAGCTTACCAGAAAGTGCAATATGTATGTGCACATTACCTTAGGGCGTTGACATTTTTGACCATTACGGGTACTTTATAGAATAACCACCACCAGGAGGCACATATGAAGCGTCTGATTACCGCCATGATTATTCTGGTGTTATTTATCCCATCTGTAACTTTGGCTTCACATTGTTTTCATTTCAGCGTTTTGAAGCATGAATATTTACCATTCGGGGCTGAAACTATACCTGTTTTGGAGGTGTACAAAGTATTTGTCTCCATCACAATTGGCTCAGAAGAACATTCAGTTTTCAATGAAAGTGAGTGTCTTGAGTGTCTTGATTGTAAACAATACTTTCCGGCGATCACAGCGGTCAAAGATGCTCCGGAGCCATTGCTGTATGATTATAATTTGGGCTTATTTTCTTTCAAATCATGGTATACATTGAAATCTGCCAATTATGTGCCGCGCTCTGCTTTGGGAGCGGCAAATTAAAATGCTATTCAGCCCATCACAGAGGAGGAGGTGCCCGTGAAGCATGTTATTCTGGCTCTATTGTCATTGACAGTACTATTTATCGGACTTCAAACGGTTCAAGCTTCGACTACCTGCATTCAATATTCATGGACCGAAGTTGTCAATGAAGATCCCACTCCGGATATCCCAAGGACAGCGACAGTCGGAATGGTCAGTTGGCGGGGCTTGGCTCTCGTGACTTACAGTCATTCATTGATCCCAGATCTGCCAGTAGAAATTTCCATTCCAGACTGTATGCATTGTGAGGACTGTGAGGAATTTTTCCCCACCGTAACGATGGGTAGTCAAGCCACCAGTGCAATGGGAAATATCCCTGGCGTCTCATATGATTTTGGCTGGATTAAGGTTGACTTTGTATTCAGTGTCATGGGTTATCAACTGTCCGGTAAGGGTGGCGTACAATTTATGATGTAAAAAAACACTACCGTTAAATAACGGTAGTTTTGTTATAAATAATTCTCCCTCAAAGTGAAATCTCGACATTCCATTATTATGTTCTAAAAGCTACAAGCTAATTAGTGCCCATTCGGCAACTTTCTACTTAGCATCGCGGTTAGAATAAACCCAATCCCACTCAAGAGCCAGGCAAATTCGATTGACGCCATTTGCGCAATCCAGCCCGCTGACAGCCAGGCGATTCCCATGCCCAGTCTTTGAATCATTGAGTCAAACGATGTAATCGTTGCCCTTTTGTCAGCCGGAATCAAGTTTTGCACATATGCTTTTTGCGCTGCTGGAAACACTCCACGTCCAAATTCACTAATCATAAATCCACTAAAAATAATCCAACCGTTAAAAAAGTAAGCAATTATCAAGATAGGGATGCCTGCTAGAATGTTGGACCAAAATATCAGTGATTTCTTTTTGCGTTCATCATTTAGAATTTGTTTTGACCACCACGCTCCCAAAAACATAAAAGTGGAGATTCCCAGCCATATCGGCGTAATGCTTTTTAAGTCAAAATATTTTTCAGCCTGCAATGACCACTGCATATTCAATGCTTGGCCACTCATCTGGCTGCAAGTGGCAACCATAATCAGCAACAGCACCAATTTATTCTGCCAGCCAAACGAGATACTGTCACAAGCAATTGATTTCATGCTTGAGAGTAGCGAACTTTTTAGCGACTTGTCTGGTTTATTCAAGTGACAGTCTTTCATCACAAAGAGAATTATCACAAACCCAATGGCTTCGCCAATGCCAGCAATCAACCAGACACTCCGCATACTGTATATCGCCACCAAGCCACCGAGAGTCCCGCCAATAATAACGCAAATCCTTTTGACCATAAAGTATTGTGAGTAGAGCTCACCCAGATTGTGTGGCTCGCCGGTTTCATCCAGTTTGTCTTTGACCCAAGCTTCGAGCGCTCCGGAAACAAAACACATTCCAAGCCCAATTGTTAGTTCAGCCATCAAGAACCAGATAAACGTTGAACTGAAAAAATAAATCAAAGGTGCCAAAATATACAGCCCAGTACCGATCACAATAGACAACTTTCTACTGACCACGTCTGCGATTACTCCGGTTGGGATTTCAAGCAGGAAGACCAGGAACATATAACTGGTGTTGATAATACCAATCTCAATTAACGACAGCCCGTTATCTTTCAAGAACAGAACATAGACTGGGAAAATGAATGAGATGGGGAAGGTATGCAGGAATTCAGTGAGCAGGAAAGTTCGACGGATTTTGTTCACTTCACTGGGCATGGGTCGCCTCCTGGCTTAATGGGGAATTGTAAAGAACTGTGACCAGGGGGCAGGTTCTTTTGCAGATGCAAAAGACCTACTCAGCCGGTCTGGCTGAATAGGTCTTTGTATGGGGAAAATAAGTTGTTGATTACGTTATTTTAGCCCAAAAACCTGTCCAGTCAGCACAGCTGACCACCTCAAAAGAGGTAATAGCAAAATCAGCACCATTCATCACAGGTGTCTGATAGCCTTTTAGGTTTTTGAACTTATTGTTATTCATATTTTTAGACGTCTCTATTATAGCAGACGTCTATTTCCTAATTTTGTTACAAATTAGCCATATTTTAGTATAACAGTTTTAGTTAAATATGTCAAGCTTTGTCACCCTGAGCCTGTCGAAGCATGGCGTCACCCTTCGACAGGCTCAGGGTGACAAGAAAAAGTATGTTATTGTTGAAAACATTCATTTGTTCAGTTTGATAGTGGGTGGTAAGATAATACTAGGATTATTATATAAAAGTATGAAAATAACAACAAAAGTTCAGATTATCATTACCATCGTTTTTGCTTCTTTAGCTTTGATACACATTATTTGGCCAACTATAAATGTAGATTCAATTTTTTTAATATTAATAATTCTTGCAATTATTCCTTGGATTGTACCAATATTAAAAACATTAGAATTTTGGGGGATTAAAGTAGAATTTCAACAGCGGTTAGACAGAGTAGCTAAAGAAATAAATGAATCTGGTTTGGTGAAGGAAGAATCAAATGATAAAAAGAATGAATATATATTTCTAGATGTCGCAGAATCGGATCCACGATTATCTTTGGCCGGCTTAAGAATTGAGTTAGAGAAAAGTTTGAAAAAATTAGCAGAGGTAAATCGAGAGGATGGATTTGTCGAGTCTTCACGCACTAGCCTCGCAAGAATAATGAGACAGTTATCTGATAATGAAATTCTTACTCATAAAGAAGGGGCGGCATTAGCAGATATGATTGATACCTTGAATAAAGCTGTTCATGGTGAAGATATTGATTATCGCGCGACGGAATGGGTACTGAACATCGGCCCCAAAGTATTGAATAGTATTAACCAAAAGATAGAAATAGCACAAAAAAGCAGATAATTATTTGTCACCCTGAGGCTCTCGAAGGGTGGCGTCATGCTTCGAGTGCCTCAGCATGACAAGAAGTGTTTGACTGCCGTCACTCTGAACTTGCCGCGCCCCGTCGCATGACCGGGGTTTCAGAGTCTCCATCTCGACAGTTAGGTGGAGATGCTGAAATCCGCCTACGTAAAAAACTACGGCGGACACGTAAATTCAGCATGACAAAGTGGTACTATTCATCAACAAGGTTCAGAATGACAAACGGCAAATAAATTCAAATTTTGAAATAAAAATAATTAATAAAACAAAACAAAAACCATATGCTCACATTAGGACAAAAAGCGCCGGCCTTTACTCTGCCGGATCAAAAAGGGAAAAAGCACAAGCTGGCTGATTACAAAGGGCAGTGGGTCCTCTTGTATTTTTATCCCAAAGATAATACTCCTGGCTGTACCAAAGAAGCTTGCACTTTTCGTGACAAATACTCCTCTTTCAAAAAAATAAAGGCAGTTGTATTAGGCGTAAGCGCTGACTCAGTTGACAGCCATGGAAAGTTTGCCGGCAAGTTCAAGTTACCATTCCCAATTTTATCTGACGAAAAAAGAACTGTGATTGAAAAATATGGCGCCTGGCAGCTTAAAATTAATTTCGGCAAAAAATATTATGGTATCAAACGCATGTCAGTTCTGGTTGACCCGAAGGGGAACGTGGCCAAGATTTACAAGGTGGTTAAACCAGCGGAGCATGCTGCTCAAGTATTACGGGATTTAGACAAATTAGCGAGTTAAACACCACCCTTCGACATGCTCAGGGTGACAAG
>PFAP01000028.1:0-13254 GCA_002773615.1 Candidatus Falkowbacteria bacterium CG10_big_fil_rev_8_21_14_0_10_39_11 | reverse complement strand
CCCAAAGAGAATGACTACAGCTGAAATCCCGAAATGTTTACAGGTAGCCATCATGTCTTGCTGCAAAAAAGTTTTCATTTCCGCTTTTTCTTCGTCAGTTACTTTATCAGCATTTGTAATAGTAGTTTTGACCGCCTCGTCAACCAGTCTGGTAACAAGCACTTCAAGAGCCTTCAATTCTTTTTCAGTCAACTCGATTCCCAGCATTTCATCCGGCTGCGGCAACTCTCTGACGACACAGTTGTCATAGAGCATGTCAGCAATATATTTTGCTCGGTCTCTGTTCCATTCAGCCACAAACTGCAAATCCATTGAACTGTTGTCAATCGGGACTTTCTTGAAATATTCCTGAGCTAATTCATGGCAGCGCTTCTTTTTGTCACGAACAGCAAGCAATTCCTCACTCATGTCTCCTCCATTTCATCAGTTTGGAGTTAAGACTTCGTCAGACTGGCCATCTCCATATAGTCGATAGATATCAATCGCATTTAACCCTAGCTTTTCATATACAGCCAACATATAATGAGCCATCCATTTGGTTGCTCCAGCTTTCATTTCATCATCTTTCAAGTCAGGATTGGGGTTATCTTTAATGATGTTCTTGGTGACTGCCAAACAAAAGTCATAGACGTCATTTCTATCTTCCGGTGCTAGCTCCCTTTTAGCAATATCTGCCGGCAGACAGTTGTTGGTCAGACAAGACAAGTACAAAACTTTCCAGTAAAACTCACCTTCACCATAATCGTTCTCAAATGGAACCGTTTCTCCAACTGCTTTCTTTACGGCTGTTTTGCACTCTTCTTCCAATCGTTGTAAACTCCGGGCGACGTCAGGATTATGCATTTTGTCTCCTTGTTTTTGTTACAAGTTTAATCATCATAAACCTCTTTATCGACTGGCATTGGAATGTGAGCCATCGTCTCGAATGTATCAATTATTTCATCCGGTTTAAAACCAATTGTAATGTAATCATTGTAATGAATTCTCCTCAGCAATTCAATCATTTCCATTGACACATCTTTTGGATTAGCCTGCATCAGTTTGAGTAGAAGATTTACTTTTTCGGTTGCTTTGAGTAGAAGCTGTTCCAATTCGAACGGTGTGTATGGTCTGTTTTTCAAGTCTTTGGGTTGAATTTGATTTTTCCAACAAGTGTGCAGCAGCATGAATTCAAGATCTATTTTTTGTAGCTGCTGGATGATAATTCTAAGTCGATCATGTAATTGGTGATAAAAGTCAGCCTTATTGGGTTTCCCATCAAACATATCTTTGACAAAACCCTCACACATGATCTGCAAAGTTTCCAGGGTCAGTGGGATTCCGGCCATTTTTAGCTCCTTTTGTGGCGTCTTTGTGTCCAACATTATAAACGATACTTCAATGTACAATATGAATCAATGATTGTCAATACTTTATTATAAATAAAAAACACAGTTTTACTGCATTTTCAGGTGGTTTAGATAATAATCAACAAACCAATTTTTGTATCGATGCATAAATGATCCAGGCGTAAACTGCCAAGACAGATGCCTTGGGCAAAGGTTGGGGGAGAAAGTTTCCAGGTCCAAGTCGGAAAAGTAGCATTTCTGGAACCACAAAAAAGTCATTTGATGAGCTTTGAGCCTCAAACCGATAAACTCTTCATATTCTGAAAAATCATGATTATAAACAAATGTCAGCCTATAATCAAAGTCAGGTGAGTTGTCAGGGCTAAAGCGAATTGAGGTCAGATTGATTGGAGTCTCACCCTCCTCTTCTTCATCAAAAAACATTTCATCAAGATCAATGATAATATGTTGCTGCGCTTCAAATTGGTTAACAAGCAAATTGTAATTTTCGTCACTTAGTTTCATGGTCGCAAAATCAGGCGCCTGCATTTCTTCTTTTGGCAAATTGTTGTAATCAGGATGGTGTTCCGCATCATTTTCTTTTTCCTGACCCAGCCAAATCCACATAGCGACGGTTCCCATACCGACAGAAAACCAAAAGATATAATTCAAATGTTGCTTTTTGTTCATGGTTGCCTCCGTTGGTGGTAGTTCACCATAATACTGAATGAATTAGGTTTTGTCAATAAAAAAACGACAGTCGAGCTGTCGTTTTTCAGTTATACATTAATCCCAATCCAGATTACCTCCAGTTTGATATTCAGTCACGCGAGTTTCAAAAAAGTTTTTTTCCTTCTTCAGATCCACAATTTCACTCATCCACGGAAACGGATTGTTTGATCCGTACAATTTCTCTAGACCAATTCTTTCTAGTCGGCGATCAGCAATATGCTCTACGTATTCTTTGATAATTTCAGTGTTCAGTCCCATGATGCCTCTTGGCAGAGAATCCTGAGCATAGGCGACTTCCAGGTCAACGGATTTTTTAATATTTTCAATTATGGTTTGTTTGAATTCTGGCGTCCAGATTTCCGGATTTTCCTCTACGATTGTATTGATCAAGTCTGCTCCAAACGCCAGGTGGGTGGTTTCATCTCGAAGAATATATTGAAATTGCTCACCTACGCCCACCATTCTGTTCTGACGAAGCATTGACAGCATCATGGCAAATCCGGCGTAAAAGAAAATTCCTTCCATGATAATGTAATAACCGACCAAATCATGTACAAATTTCTGAATGTTTTCGACCGTGTCAGTTTGGAATTGCGGATCCATGATTGACTCAGTCATTTTGATTACAAAGTCATCCTTTTCTTTGATACTCGGAATAGTTAAATACATATTATAAACCTCATCCGGATCCAGACCGAGAGAATCACAGATATAAATGAACGTATCTGTATGCACCGCTTCTTCATAAGCCTGACGCAGCAGATACTGTCGGCTTTCCGGGTTGGTTACGTGTCGATAAATTGACAGCACGATGTTGTTAGCCGTCAGACTTTCCGCCGTTGAAAAGAATCCCAGATTCCAAATAATCATTCGGCGTTCTTCTTCAGTTAGCGCACCCTCTCCTTGTTTGCTCCAGAGCTCAATATCCTGCTGCATGGGGACTTCTTCGGGCGTCCAGTTGTTGGCCACCCCGGTTTTGTAGTGGACCCGAGCCCAAGGATATTGAAAGGGCAAAATCTTGTTCGGATCCGTGACATTACAATTGATGATTTTTTTACGTTCGCTCATAGTTTTAGTAATTATTAAATAGTAATTAGCAATTAGGAAGCAAATTTGAAGTTGATTGTCGTTCCCGATTGCTGTCAACCCTTTATTGTCCAGTTTTTGTAACTTTTCGTAACCTTTTGTATAGTTGTAACACTTATTACTGGCACGCTTCACAATCCGGGTCAGCGATTTTACACAGTTTAACTTCCTCAGGATCAGTTATTTGTTGAGTTATCGCTACCGGTACTTCCGTCTGAGCTTGTTGCTTGATTTTATCAGACAAATTTGATGCATCAGTGTTAGTTCTGGATGTAATATTCTGTTCCTTAATTCCGAGCGTACTTTTCTCAATTCCGCTGGCGGCCAAAGTGCGCAGATAATAGGTTGTTTTCAAACCAAGCTTCCACGCATACTGGTAAACTTCAGATATTCGTTTGCCGGATGTGGTTTTGAGGAAAACATTCATTGACTGACTTTGATCAATCCACTTTCCTCTATGCGCAGCCGCTTTGATCAACCATTCAGTTTCAACCGCAAATGTTTCTTTGTATTTTTCTCTGATTTCTTTTGGAATCACTTCTATAGCACTAATATCTCCATCATGGCGTTTAAGCTGACCGAGCATTTCATCGTTCCATAGGTTAATTTTCTTCAACTCTTCCACCAAATATTTATTTACAATCGTAAATTCACCACTCATATTTGATTTGACATAAATATTCTTATAAATTGGTTCGATGGTTGGTGAACAGCCGGCAATGTTTGAGATTGTCGCTGTTGGGGCAACCGCCATACAATTGGAATTGCGCATGCCGTTCTTTTTTATTTCTTCACGAACAACCGTCCAATTCATTTTTGCTGATTTATCGATCGGAATACTCTGTCCACGCTCTTTTTCTAATAGTTCAACCGTGTCAACCGGCATGATTCCACGATCCCATTTCGAACCGGGAAATGTTTGATAAGCGCCTTTTTCCGCTGCCAATTTGCTTGAGCCTAAAATCGCATGATAAGAAATAAATTCCATTGATTCATCCGCGAATTTGACCGCTTTATCACAGTCAAAGTTAATATTTTGCAAATACAAAGCATCTTGATAGCCCATGATACCCAATCCCACTGGACGATGACGTAAGTTGGAATTTTTAGCTTCAATTGTTGGATAGAAATTAATATCAACTACATTGTCGAGCATTCTCATGGCAATCGCGATGGTTTTTTCCAGTTTTTCTTTATCAAGTTCTCCGTTAGCGATATGCTTCGCCAAGTTTATTGAGCCCAAGTTGCAAACGGCGGTTTCATCAGCCGAGGTATTTAGCGTTATCTCAGTACACAGGTTTGAGTTGTGAACCACTCCGACATGATCTTGCGGTGAACGGACATTTGAGGGATCTTTGAATGTGATCCATGGATGGCCGGTTTCAAACAGCATGGTAAGCATTTTTCTCCAGAGTTCTTTGGCTTTTATTGTTCTAAAAAGTTTAATTTTCCCTTCAGCTGCCATTTTTTCATAATGTTCGTATCGTTTTTCAAATTCTTTGCCATAAATATGATGCAAGTCAGGAACTTCATCGGTTGAAAAAAAGGTCCAATCATTATCTTCAGCAATTCTCTTCATAAACAAGTCTGGAATCCAAGCTGCCGTATTCATGTCATGCGTTCGGCGTCTTTCATCTCCGGTATTTCGGCGCAGTTCCAAAAAATCTTCGAAATCATAGTGCCAAGCTTCAAGATAGGCACAGGTAGCTCCGCGTCGTCTGCCACTTCTGTTAATAGCCACTGTTGTGTCATTGGCAATCTTCAAAAACGGAACTACACCTTGACTCTCTACTCGAGTTCCTTTGATCAAAGAACCCATACCTCGGATATTAGTCCAATCATTGCCGATTCCACCTGACCATTTTGACAATTGAGCATTGTCTCCGATTGATTTGAAAATATGATCCAAAGAGTCTTCAACCGTTGTAAGATAGCAGGAGCTTAGCTGCGGATGTGCTGTCCCAGCGTGAAACAATGTTGGCGTTGAGGGCACATAGTGGAGCGTTGACATTATGTGATAAAATTCTTCCGCTCTTTCATCCTGATTTTTCTCTTCAATTGCCAATCCCATCGCGACTCGCATCCAGAACATTTGTGGTGTTTCAAGCAGTAAATTGTATTCTGGGTCTTTTATGAAATATCGGTCATACAAAGTTTGTAGTCCCAGGTAGTGAAATTGTTCATCTCGTGATAAGTCAATTGCTTTGCTCAATCTATCCAAATCAAACAGCAACACTTTTACATCTAGAATGCCCTTTCTGACTGCTGATTTTATGTTTTTGACAAAGGCTTCCTGATGTTTTTCTTGTAGTTGGTCAATATCCAGATTCCGATCAATAACTTCCTTATAGATCGTATTGGCTAGAATTTTGGCGGCTACTTTTGAATATGCTGGATCTTGTTCAATTCTTGCTCGAGTTGATAACATTACTGCGTTTTGAATTTCTGCCGTTTCAATCCCATCAAAAAGTTCTTTTTGTGTTTGCCGGGCAATACCTTCAATGTCAATTGTATTTTGATAACCTTCATTAAAGTGTTCCAGGAACATTTTTAGTTTATCTAAAGAAAATTTTTCTTTTCGGCCATCACGTTTGGTGACAAACAATTGATTTTGTTCTACTTTTGTTTGAATTTGTTTTTTTTCTTCTTCTCGTTGTTTTGAATGTTCATAGCGGTAAATAATATAGTCTTTGGCCGTTCGAAAAAAGCCCTTTTCCATCAATTTTTTTTCGACAAAATTTTGTACATCTTCAACCTCTGGCGTTAGTTCTTTCTCAAAAAAATTATTTTCCAAGCCTTTGATGACTTCTTGAGAAATGCCTTGGAGGAGGCCATTTTCAATTTTGTCTCCAGCGGCTTCAGCCGCTTTTCCGATCGCAATTTTTATTTTTTGACTGTCGAAATCTACAATATTGCCGTTTCGTTTTTTTATTTTTAGTGTTTGTTGCATAAAATTGGGTGAAAATAACTACGCAATAGTGATTTGCGTAATTATCATTATTAATTTGTACAAAGAAAATTAGACTAATTTTAGAACATTCCACCAGTTTTCAATATATTCTGGCCTTCGATTCTGATATTTTAAGTAATAAGCATGTTCCCAGACATCCAAATTAAAGATTGGTGTGTGTCCTAGACTGTATGGTGAGTCTTGATTTGCTAGTGAGTACACTTTCAATTTATTATTTTCATCTCTGACCAGCCAAGCCCAGCCACTGCCAAATTGACTTCCGGCTGCCTTTGAAAACTCTTCTTTGAAAGCATCAAGCGAACCAAAAGTTTCCACGATTTCATTTTGTAATTTTTCATCAACATTCTTTGTTGGTCCCATTGATTCCCAAAAGATTTTGTGATTTATGTAACCGCCACCATTATTTCTAATTCCTTGTCTGTCAGCTTCTTCCACATCAAGATCGTTTAGTTTTTTGAAAATATCTTCAAGTTGCATGCTGGCCACCTCAGGATATTTTTCGAGTATAGCATTGAATTTATCCGTGTACCCTTGATGATGCTTTGAATGATGCACTTCCATTGTCCGAGCATCAATAAATGGTTCCAATGCATCATACTCATAGGCTAGCTTTGGTAGTTCAAAAGCCATAAGTTTGTTTATTTATTTATAATTTTAAATTTTTCCGACTAAGTCTAAGCCCGGAGTCAACGTTTTTTCTCCCGGTTTCCATTTTGCCGGACAAGCTTCACCGCCATGAGCGGCAACATATTGAGCGGCCTGAATTTTTCTGACCAATTCGTCAGCGTTTCGGCCAATGCTGTTATCATGAACTTCTGCCGCCTTAATTATTCCATCCGGATCTACGATAAATGTACCCCTTAGTGACAAGCCTTCTTCAGGAATATACGTTCCTAGCGCTCTACACAGTCTTCCAGTTGGATCCGCTCCCATTGGGAACGTTACTTTGCCGATTGCTTCTGATTTATCATGCCATGCTTTGTGAACAAAGATTGTGTCAGTACTGACACTGATAACTTCCGTATTCATTTCTTGCAATGTTGGATATTTTCCCGCCATATCTTCGAGTTCAGTGGGGCAAACAAAGGTAAAATCTGCTGGGTAAAAGAAGAGTACGAGCCACTTTCCTCGATAATCTGATAATTTGATGTCTTTTTCTTTGTCTTCATGATAAATTTTCATCGTCATGTCAGGTAATTCCTGATTGATGAGGCTAAAAGCATTTCTTTCTTCTTCCATAGTTTTAAATTTAAACATTATTAATATTATTGATTACATTCTGTGCACACACCAAAAACCTTATACTCAACTTTGTTTATAATTCCTAATTTATCAAATTTCGCTTTGTCAATCGTTGGGGTTTCAAATATGTCATGGACTTTGTTACATTTCTGACAAATAAAGTGAATATGGTCCTTGGGATTACCGTCATAGCAAGTGATATTATCATTGTTCTGAAATTGGATAATATATCCTTTGGTCACCAAGTAGATTAAATTCCGATAAATAGTTCCCAGGCTGATTGTTGGAATATTTTTTTTTACTTCAGTGTAAATAATTTCCGCCGTTGGGTGACAGGTAACCGATCTGAGGTATTTGAGTATTTCGATTCGTTGTGGTGTTAACCGTTCACCAGCCTGGTTTATCTTTTCTTTTATTTGGACTGTATTTAACATAGTTATTGATAATCATTACTAGTAATTTACAATATATTAGATAAAAGGTCAAACACTACATCTTGTGGATAAAATTATCTCGTAGTACTATACCTAGGCTTATTAAAATGTTGATAATATACTGTAATTTAAAAAGTATTTGTTATATAATGAAGACGAATTATATGAACAGTCAAACAAAAAATAGTGCAAAAATGGTCGTTTTTGATATCGATGGGGTACTCCTTGGCGTCAAAAGAGGTAGTTTCAAAGAAATTATCCAGTATTTGGGTAAAGAAAAAGAAATCAAGGATTTGCATACAGAGTACATCAGAAGAAAAAAACATGGTCCTTGGGGTTTAAAGCAGTTGGCAAAATTATTGGCAGGCACCAACAAGGATTATCTCTACAAGATTGCTCGTGGTTATGTAGACGCCAGATTACAACCGGGAGTAGATAAATTACTAAAACATTTTCGTAAAAAAAAATATATTATGGGAGCCATCAGCTCCAATCCAGACTTTGTAGTTCAAACTATCAAAGAACTTTTGAGTCTGGATTTTGCCGAAGGGACTCAAATGGAATATCTTGACGGTGTTGCTACTGGGAATTTAACCAAAGAGATCAATCGTTATGGTAAGGCGGATATTTTGCAAGAAAAAATGAAGCAATACAAATGTTCTTCAAAAGATGTCATCGTTATTGGTGACTCTTTGACTGATATTCCAATGTCCAAGCACGCAGACACATTCATTGCTTTCAATCCCCAGAAAAATGAATTGGCCGATGAAGCCAAAGTTCAAATCAAAAGTCAGGATATTAGTGATATTTTATCCATATTATAAATATGCAGTTAGTTGAATTCAAAAATCATAAAAAAAATATCCTTCGTGGTATATTCTCACCGGCTAAGTCCAGCCAGGGGGTGATTTTTGTTCATGGACTCGAGCGCAACACTTCTGAATACAAGTTTCGCAACTATTGGCAGGCTCTCGCAGGTAAAGCAACTTTATTTCGCTTCGATTTTTCTGGTTGCGGTATGTCTGACGGACAATTTACCGATTTTACCGTCGAAAAATCAACCGAGGAGTTAGCCTTGGCTGTCAAAAAGTTCAAAAGATTGGCCCCAAATTTAAAAAATATCAGTTTGGTCGGTCACAGTATAGCTGGTGCCATTACTTTGAATTATCTTCAAGACCCCAAACATAATTTAGACAAAGTAATTTTGTTTGGGCCAGCATTCAACCAGACAGAATTATTAAAATACTATTTTGTCCGTTCTGTTTTTAAAGGCAAAAAAAATATTGACTGGAGCAATTATCAACGAAATTTTCCCGCCCCGGCTTTTGCCCAGTATATTGCCACCAAAAAACATCTGCGCAAAGCTCATTATGTTTTCAATAAATTTTTTCAAGAAAATGTGGATCTTGATTATCAAGATTTTTTTGCCGGTTGTCAGTTGGACTTAAAGAATCTGTTAATTATTCAGAGCAAAAAAGATGTCAAAGTTCCGATTCAAAGCAATGACAAACTACCAAGAGAGATCAAGCAAATTGTTTTAAAAGATGCTGACCATGATTTTGAGCGTCCAGATTGGGTTCAGCAATACTTGGCTAAAAGTATTGATTTTTTAATTAAATAATCAATCGCCTTTTGGCAGCTTATTTATATGATCGAAAAAATTAAAGCAGAGATTGCCAGTAAACATTTTGTCCAATACATCATGGCCGGGTCTTTGGGCGCTTTTATCGATTATGTCTCATTTTTTATTATGTTGTATTTTGGGGTGCCCAGCATGGTGGCTCAGTGGCTTAGTGGATTTTCTGGGTTTTCCCACAATCACATGTGGTATCATTTCAAGGTCTTTGATCATGACCAAAGGTTTGTCCAGACCTATCCAATATCATTTGTTATTAATATCACGGCTATTTTGATCAGTGGGCCAATGTTAGTGCTTTTGTCTCAATATTTAAATATCATTCTTAGCAAAATCCTCCTCACCGGTATTATTACGGTATTGTTGTATTTGATCAGGCGCAAGTGGATTTTTGTGAAAAAAAGCAGTTAAAGCACGGCCATTGGGCCGTTTTTTGTCTTGACAAAAATGGTATATTTTGATAATGTTTTTAGTCAACCTCCGAAGGAGAACGTCAATGGCTCCAAGTCTGGCTGTCGAGGAAAATCGAATTATGGTTAATGTTTTGGCCGAACAATGTGATTATCCCAGTGATTGGGATCGTCTGCAGGAAGCTCGTTTTATCAACTCCGAAATTTTGCAGCAAGTTCCGACAAAGGATGGTTTTGTTCTGATTCTTTGTCTACATCCGCGTCATCATGACAACCAAATTGTCTATCAGATTGAAAGTGATTTGAATCTGCTAGATTGGCATTTTGACCCGGAAAATAAGTCTCACCCCGAAGTCCATGTTGAATCTGAAATTGCTTGGGTCCCAAAGGATGTTTGGCGTCGCTGGCAGCGTAATTATCGGGCTCGTCTCAAGCGCCTCATGGCTTCGGATAAAATTATATTTATTAAATCCAAAGTCCGCTTTCACGAAATGCTCGATATGCTTCAGATGACAGTCTGGCATAGTCGTAGAGGTTATCAAGTTTATCCGGGCAAGAATTTCAGTTTTATAGTTGGCGGGCATGGAAAAGATTTTCAGAGTATTATGATTCCAACATCCTTAATCAAGTTTATGGCAACATATTTCCCTGAATAGAAAAACGCTGAATCCAGCGTATTTTTTTATCCAATTTTGAAGTTATTTATTGTTTTATATTCGCTTGATTCTTCGAGTCTGTCTCTGATAATTGATCGCAAACCTATGGGCTTCATCTCTTGTTTGAATCAAAGTATTTTCATTTTCTATTACAAAAGATTGAAGTTTTTTATTATCAGGATTTAATATAAAGTCATTCTTTTTTCTCGTCGGCCCTTTGGCAATACCAATTATGGGAAGTTTCAAATTAAAAGCAGTCAAAACTCTTTTAGCTCGATTAACCTGAGGCTTACCGCCGTCAACCAAAAAGTAATCCGGCAACGGCCAATCATCATGTTTGAGGCGGCGTTCCAAAACTTCAGCTAGACTGTCAACGTCGCTTTGACCTTTGACTCCTCGGATTCGAAATTTTTTGTATTCATGTTTTTGTGCCATACCGTTCTCAAAGACCACCAGACTCCCGACTAAGCCAGAGGCTCCCAAGTTGGAAATATCATAGCCTTCAATTCTGATTTTTTTGTCACTTGGCAGGAGAGTTTTGAGGAAGCTATCATCAATCAATGTTACATCGTGAATTCGTTTAAGGTTTGCGATTTGATCGCGCAGCCGAGCTGCTTCTTCATAATTATTATGATTTGAAGCCAAACGCATATCTTTTTCCAAGTCAGCGATCAATTTCTTTTTTTTCCCGCTCAGAAAGAGTGATAGGGGGTTAATGACTTTCCGTTTATAATCTTTAGCCGATATTTCTCCGGTACAAACACCCAAGCATTGATTCATTTGATAATAAATACAAGGCCGATTTTGATTTGGCTTACAAGTGGAAACGTTGAATATTCGCTGTAAAATTTTCATCGTCTCTTTGGCTCTAAGATTGGGAAACGGACCAAATAACTTCAAAAAAGATTTTTTTCTAGCCGCCTCAGTCAGCTGTTTCATATCATGCAAGCGAAAAGTTTTGAGTCTGGGAAATTCTTCTTTTGTTATTACCAAATAATTCCAGCTTTTGTCGTCCTTGCCGAGAACATTGTATTTGGGTTGATGTTTCTTGATATTAATTCCTTCGATGATTATTGCCTCCAGCACCGAGTCTGTTTCTTCCCACTTTATTGTTGCAACTTCATCGATCATTTCTTCAATTGGCCGAGGTGTTTTGCTTCCTTGAAAATAACTCTTTACTCTAGACCGCAAGTTTGTCGCTTTACCAATGTAAATAAGTGTTTGTTTTTTGGTATAAAAAAAGTATATCCCGGGCTTTGTCGGAATTGTTTTGAACGTTTCTTTTTTTAGTCGAGAAATTTGCATTATGGTTTTAATTTTTATGTTCAAAAGATTCATTGTCAAGATCTTTGGCCGCTACAAAGTGGAAAACACTAATGTTTAGGATTGTTAACAGATATATCATCCAACCACTAATTCCACTTTGAGTTAACGCTGAGTATACTTCATCAACCAGACTAAGTCCAGCCATAAACATATATACGCCATAGATGATTGGTAATAGCAAAGCAGCGACTCCAATCAATGAGGTCGGTTCGTCTTTGAACAGATATTTGAGTTTTTGTTTGAAGGTTCTTAATGTATTAGCCTTTTTTTTCAGAAAAATATCCCAGGGGACAACAAATAATAGGGCTGTGTAGCCGATCAGTAATCCGCAGTAAGTTGTGGCGGCTTGAACTGTAAATAAGTCCCATTGATTGTATCCGGTATACGTATAATAAATTAAAGCCAAATTAATAACGACAGGAACAAATAATGCAATTACTTTATTCAGTGTTTGGGGGAAAATTACAGACGACAAAAGAAAAGTTGAAATAAAAAAGAAAAAGAAAGCAAAGCTGATTGTATTTTTAAAATACACCGTCCATTGAGGAATGTTGTAGTCTTGGTAAAAGGCATATGAAATAAAAAATGTTGGGAATATGATGAAGACAAGTGAGTATAGAATATAGAGTGGAATTCTTATTTTTTTATTTAGCATAATAGAACAATTAATTTAAATGTTATCATCCAAGTGAATTAAAGTATATGTTTCACTGGCAATTATCGAAACTAATAACAGGATAAATAAATAAACACTATCTGTTTGCATGATGTTTTCAAACAAGTAAAAAGTTTCCTTGCTGGCATCAATTAATGCGTATACTGGGACGTAAACAAATCCAAACATCACTATTATAAAAGTAAAAAGTTTAATCCAAAATTCTTTACGCATAGTTTTTCTATTTTTCCAGAAGCTTTTGAGCGTTAGCCCCCAAGCAATTATCATAAAAGCACCAAACAACCCCACAAAAGTTATTAGTCCGTGAAGAAGAAGTTGATTTGAAAAATTAATTGATGTTTTTATTCCAAAAAATATAATTAGCCAATTCAAGACATATGGAATGAATGTCAGGGACGCTAGAATGTTTTTTGTCGGGAAGGTATCGATGTTAACTCGAAGACTCAGGCCGAGGAAAAATAGGGAAATATAAGCCATCGCCAAGCGGAGTAATTCGTTTGGATGGATAAAATAAAAATAAATCAAAACCACCACCGGAATTATGGTATAGACCATAATACTTAGTATTAGCAGCAATTGATTCAGTTTATCGCGTTTTTCCCAGGTAGAAGCCATATATTTAATTGTATCATTTTTTAGAGGAATAAATAACCGGCATTTTTGTCCGCAATCAAGAACAAATATGTTTTAGGCACACACATTTGGCGGTTTTATTAATTGATAATCTGAAAGGAATTCATTGGGTGTTTTGCCATCT
>PFAP01000008.1 GCA_002773615.1 Candidatus Falkowbacteria bacterium CG10_big_fil_rev_8_21_14_0_10_39_11 | reverse complement strand
CTTCTTTGATTGTTTTTGCCATAGATATTGCCATATACCAAGATTATACAGTCTTGGGCAAAAACCGCCATATGTGTCGGCACATTACATTTATATCTTGACAAGTGATGATTTTGTTGGTATTGTAAAAAGTCTCAAAATCTCTAATGGAGGTGAATCGTGGTTAGTTCCCTAGAGCATCCCTATACCAATGTTTTACAGCAATATTTGGAACTTGAGAAGTTGTTGATTGAATTTTTTGCTCAAGTAAGGTTTTGTCAAAGCGATTGTCCGATCACTGATGGTATTGGCTGCTGTGATAAATATCATTTTGTAGAAATTGGTGATTTTGTGCCAAGAATACATGTTTTGAATCATGAACGTCAAAGATTGTATGGCGGTCCGTCGAAGGAGCGATATGATGTGGAAAAATGTTTTTTTCATAGTGTTGAGTCCGGGTGTCAGTTGAAAAGTCATCGATCGTCTATTTGTTTGGCCTTTGCTTGTGAAAATTTAGTTGAACACTTGATGCGTGAGTATGATCTTCATTATGATCCAAACGATATTCGATATTGGTTACAAAAGATTTTGATGGGCAAGATGTCAGGTTGTGAATTTGATAATGTGAAAATGAGAATCAATCGAATGATTGCTGATGTGGAATGTCATGAAAGCAAAAAAAACATTAAAACATGAAAACTTTGGAGAGGCGGATACGGATGGAAACGAAGGATGTCCAGTGGTTGATTAAGCGATATTTGGATGTTGAAAAGTTGTTTCAGGAATTTTTTGCGGCTTGGAATTATTGTGCGACAAAGTGTCATGTTGAAGGAAATGTTGGTTGTTGCGATTTTGATCATTTTCGATTGGGATATAATCTGGGCAAAGATTTTGTAACAAGGTTTGAAGCCCAAAGAGATAAATTGTATGGTCGGCGTCCCAGTTTGACCGAGCGGCAGTTCCCATGTTTTTATAGTAGTTGTCAGGGCTGTAAGCTAAAAACGCATCGAGCTCCAAAGTGTTATGCTTATATCTGTGTTCCAATGAGAGATGAGTTGAGAAAAAAGTATGGAATAGAAATTGATTATGAACAAATGATGAATTGTTTGGAAAGAATTTTATCTGGAGAGCTGTTGGATTCAGAATTTAGTTTTTTGAAGCAAAAAATTGAAGCGTGGGTTGAATTGATTGTGAAAATACAAGCGAAACGGAGGACTGAATAATGGAATGGCATGAATTGGTTCATGAATATTCTTGGAGGCATGGTCGAGTAGAGTTTATTGAAGAAACTGGGATTTACCGTGGCGATATTTGTAACATTGTGGTTGGTGAAGATGGAATGGTAGATGTGTTTGTGGAACGGCTGTATGAGTTGGAGCATGTCGGCGGAAAAGATGTCTGGCAGGAGACTGAGTATAGAAACTGGAGGATTTTTGGTTTTAATTATAATCTTACGGTTTTGAATCATGAAGGTGACAAAGTCACGTTCGATGTGTTTTTGTATGGCGAGGTTACTTGGTATAAAAAGATAGGTTAATAACTTGGAAACTTTCCAAGTTTTTTGTTTGGATAAAAAAACTTGAGGGTGTTAACTCAAGTTACTTTTGGGGAGCAAAAGGCGTGAAGGTCAAGTCAGCACCGCAGTATGTGCAGTAGTTAATTTCAGTATTGAAAGTGATTTTAGTGTGAGGAACAAACTTTAGCATCATGATGGCGGTGGTGAGCTCTTTATTCCAATAAATGGTAGTGGTATCTGAAGAACTTTGTGGACAATGATGTTCGAAGATTTTTTTTTCATCGTTCCAACGCCAGGTGTTTCGAAGTTCCTCCCACTGATCTTGGAGCATGCTGATGACCGTCCAGTGGTCAAAACCCATGTCTTCCATGGTGAGCTCCATCAGAGGAATGAGATGAACAGAAGCGGCGTCGTCGCCAGCTTGGAGATTGTCGATAATTGCTTGGTCATCCATATTAGAAGAGTTTAGATGAGTGCGCATAGGAATAGAAATTCGACGGACATCAGAGCGCGGGTCGCGATCAGGACGATCCAGGACTGTGAAGAATTTCCAGACATGCCAAGGATGAAGAAAGCGAGCTTCCTCTTCTGCTTCACGACTGGTGACGTGAGCCAGAGAGGGATCGCCGCCTTCGAAAGTTTGGGTCTGGGGATTGAACTTGCCAGGAGTGAAGTGACCGCCGGCAAAAACTAGCATGCCCTTGTATGGTTCGTACTTGCGGCGAACCAGCATGATGCGAGGTTTGGCAGTGTAGAAGTCAACAAGAACAATCGGGTCGGATGTCAGGGAAACATAATCTTCAGAATGGTTGGAATGTCTTGGGTCGTTCAATGGGTGCTCCGTTTGTGTTGTTGGGTGTGGTCGTAGTTGTCAACGACGATGAAAAGCCAAGTGGCCCATGTAGGTAAGTATAATATAAATGCAGATGGTTGCAAAAGTAAAGAACGAGCCGTAAACAATTCTTGATGTCATGATAATGGTGTGGTCAGTAAAAATTTCAAGAGTATTCCAAGACATGATGGCTGTAATAATTAGGGGGCAAATTTGATAAAGAAAGTTAATTCTGGCGACTAAAGATAGGGATATGGTCATGACACAGATCATAATGATGATAGTTCCCATGGTTATTCTGCCCTTTTCTTTGTTTTTGGACCTTTATTTATAGCAAAAAACAAATAAATTGTCAATAATTGTGGCATTGCAGCGTCAAGTTTACACTTGCCAGTTCATTTAATCGTTCCATAGGCGTTT
>PFAP01000034.1 GCA_002773615.1 Candidatus Falkowbacteria bacterium CG10_big_fil_rev_8_21_14_0_10_39_11 | reverse complement strand
GCATAGAGGATTAGGGATGGACGGTAAAACGCCTATGGAACGATTAAATGAACTGGCAAGTGTAAACTTGACGCTGCAATGCCACATTTGTTGACAAAATTATTTATATGTGATATTGTATTGTGTTAAATATAGGAGGACTTAATATCTCGGTGTGTTCCGAGGAAAGGTTGGTTGAATTCGAGAGTTTGGTTCGAAACCAGTATGATGGTGTCTGAATCGTAAGTCGCTGCTTTTCTCTTTGAAAATGGAAGTGAACTATGGTCACACTCGGGAGTGCGAGACAGCACATCTATGATACCGGTGGTGTTTTGAGAAATGTCGTAAGAAGAGATCCAAAGACGCATATTCAACCGACAGCTGAGCATATCCGACAGTTGAAATACAATGTTGATCAATGCAGGGTATTGGTTCTTGGCTCTAAGGAAGCAATTGTTTTTATTTTGAGGATGTTTCCTTTTGCATCGTTGGAATATTGTGTGGCTTTGATGCTTTATCAGTACTTAAATTTTGATGAGATTGCCATTGTTCGTGATGCGATTTTCATTAGATATAACACGAGATGTTATAAGATTTATGATCAAAGATTGGTTCGGATTGTCTCGGCATTGTTTGATTATTGGTGGGATAGTGTATGAATTTTTATTAATATATAAGTGGAAATAATTCCACTTTTTTTTATATATAAAAATAGTCTCAATAAAAATAGCACTTACGTGCTGTTTTTTTGTTTGTTTGACTGGGATTGATTTAATTGAGATGATGAATTAGTATTTTACGCTTTAAGATTTTTGAATATTTTTTCCCACTGCAGTAAAAATTGATTATAGGAAAACGTACTATAAATTTTACGGATTTGAGAAAAAGTTTTGCCTTGGAATTCTGGGATGTTTCTGATGTGGAAGATGTCTAACCACCCGAGTATTTCTTGTGGATTTATTCCGTCAGTCAAAGAGTCAATTTGTTTTGTGACTATATCTTGTACAAAGGTGAATTCTTTTTTTGTGGGTTTATCGAAGAGAAGTTTTTTGCTTTGTTTTTTGTCTAAATTTGATTTACTGTTTTTGTATACAGCATAAAATAAATGATTCGTATCCCGAGTAAAAGAAAACTCCCAATCGGGATTTAGGTTGAGATGACGAATGTAATAGATGCGTTGGAGAAGAATAAAGAATGGTGAACTATTGACAGTGTCAATTACTATTGATTCTACTGTCGGCCGTGATATAAATTGAGTGCTTATTGGAATCGGTGATCGTAGCTTTACTGGTTTTGAGTGTTTTTTTCTATCAAATAATTTATCAATGATTTTGATTTCTGCTGCCGTGAGTTTGGGCCCAGCAATTAATAGACTCTGGGGTGCTGTGTCAAGCATTTGTTTCCATACAGTTTTAATTTTATCAAGTCCTGAAAAATTTAATGACTTGATTATTTGGACATTACCAATCACATCTGTACTTGAATCAAATTCTTGTTTATTCAGAGCCTTGATGGCTTTGTTTATTGGTTGGTCAAGTGAATTTTTAATTTCGTTAATAATATCTTGTTGTGATTCCAAAAATTGTTTTTTGTTACATTTCCATGAATACAACATTTCTTTGAGAATATGACAGACTTCTGTGAAGTCAGATCTTGAGCACACTATGGTGATATCTAGAAAATCTAGAGATGTGTATGCTGTTAATGTATCAAATAGCAATGCATGTTTTTTACGTAATTTGTTTTGACTTAAATTTTTTGTTTCTAAAAAAATGAGATGCTCTGCAAAGTGCAATAAACCATGATGTGATTTGTTTAACCCTAAATCACGCAAATAAAACAATATGCAAAAGGCGAATGTATTTTTCCATGGAGTAGTGTGATGAAAAATCATATTTTTTATAAGTTGAAATAGGGGCGATGTTTATACATCGCCCCGTTTTGGTTGAATCGAGGGTCAGTTACTTACGCTTTCCGCTTTTGTAACCGCCACTATTGGGGTTGCCCTTGGCGTTCTGTTAGTGGTGTCCGCCGGAGCCGTGCTGGCCGTTTTTGCCGGAACTCCCATTGGGGGAGGCTTTTGAACCACTGTGTCCACCTGCGTTGTTGCGCCGGCCGTTGCTGCCAGATCCTGCTCTGGACATGATTTCTTCCTTAATTTGGGATGTCACGCATGTTTGAAATCTGAAAAATTTCAGAAAAAATCAAGCATGCTTAATAGAACAGTATCAGAAATATATATAATTGTCGAAGAAAAGAAATGATTTGATTTATTTATAGTAATTATATTTTTGTAATATATTTCTTTTAATTAAATTATTGAGCTATCATAAAACAACGCTGACGCGTTGTTTTTTATATGAGGTTTCTTGTGCTAATCGAAAGTTATTATTTTATTTGATGTTTTTTTCTTTCGGTTTCAGTCAGATATTTTTTGCGGATTCGGAGATTGTGTGGGGTGACTTCCATATACTCATCTTCGGTAATGATTTCCAGACCTCTTTCTAGAGTGAAGATCAGTGGCGGTGTTAGGTTGAGAGCATCGTCAGCTCCACTGGAGCGCATATTAGTTAGATGTTTACCTTTGATTGGGTTGACGGTCATGTCATCACCCTTGGCTGAGTTGCCGATAACCATACCTTCATAAACGTCGGTTTGCGGTCCGATGTATAGAGTACCGCGATCTTGCAAGTTGGCCAGTGAAAAGCCTAGGGCTTTCCCGGTCGCCATTGAGATCATAGAGCCGACTGTGCGTTTTTCAATCGGACCGACGTGATCTTTGAATCCGATCATTTGGGTGCAGAGAATGCCTTCACCTTTGGTGTCCATGACAAATTGGCCGCGATAACCAAGCAAACCGCGAGAGGGAATTTCAAAAATTAATCTGGTTTGACCATCTTTATTTTCCATATTAGTGACAATCGCTTTTCGTTTGCCCATTTTCTCCATGACCGCGCCAGAAAATTCTTCTGGAACATCAATGGTGACTTCTTCGTATGGTTCCAGTTTTTTGCCGTTTTCTTCTTTGATAATTACTTGAGGTTGTGACACTTGGAGCTCAAAACCTTCACGTCTCATGTTTTCTAGTAAAACGGCGATATGCATTTCACCACGACCGTAAACTTTGTAGTGATCAATTTCAGAAAAATCAACTTTTAGACCGACATTGATTTCCAGTTCTTTTTCCAGTCGTTCTTTGATTTGTCTGGACGTAACCAGCTTGCCATCTTGACCGGCAAAAGGTGAATTATTAACAAGAAAGTTGATTGAGATTGTTGGTTCATCAATGGTAATGGCGGGTAAAGGTTCCTGATCAGCATTGGCGCAGATTGTCTCACCAATATAAATGTCGGGAATTCCGGAGATCATTACGAGGTCGCCGGCGATCGCTTCATCGGTTTCGATTCGCTGAACGCCTTTGAAAGTTTGAATTTTGGCTACCGTACCATTTCGAACTTCTCCAGTTGATTTTTTGATGACGACTTTGCTGCCAGCTTTGACGGTACCTTCATAGACTCGTCCAATAGCTAGTCGGCCTAGATAGTTGTCATATCCGAGGTTGAATGGTTGCATACGGAATGCCGCTTTGGTGTCAGACGGTGCTTGTGGTACGTATTTTAGAATAGCGTCAAGAATCGGGAATAGATTTGTACCTTCGTCTTCCATGTGCCATTTGGCGATACCAGCTTTGCCGTCAGCATATAGGGTGACAAAGTCAAGCTGTTCATCGGTGGCGCCAAGATCCATAAACAGTTCGAGCACTTGTTCATGAGATCGTTCTGGGTCAGCAGCCGGTTTGTCAATTTTATTCAAAATAACAATTGGTTTTAAACCAAGGTCAAGAGATTTTTTTAAGACAAATTTTGTTTGAGGCATCGGACCTTCTTGGGCATCAACAATCAATAGTACAGAGTCGATTGAGCGTAAAACCCGTTCAACTTCAGAACCAAAATCAGCGTGACCAGGAGTGTCCACGATATTAATTTTTGTGTCTTTGTAAAACACAGATGTGTTTTTGGCGTAAATTGTGATGCCTCGTTCTTGTTCGAGGGCATTGCTGTCCATGCTGACTTTGTCAGTTTCACTGACCATCCCTGTTTGACGCATAATGGCGTCTGTAAGGGTAGTTTTGCCGTGGTCAACGTGAGCAATAATGGCAATATTTCTGATTTCCATAAATTTAGGTTAAAATCGCTAATCAGTTTTAGCGCATAAGTACAATGATATAACAATTTTTTATAATTGTCAATGGGAGTGTGTTTAGTTGGGAAAAGAATTTATTACGCTAGTTATTGACTAAAATTAGATGAATTCATTTGACAGTAGGGTTTTATTCTTATAAAATGTAATTTAATGTTGTTTAACAATACTGAGAAATAGGGGAAATAGGAGGCTTCAATGAATTCTAGCTTTCTTAATGTAAATGTAGATGTTTGGGTGTTTGATAATGATGGGACATTATATCCTTGTCATCGTATTCATCAATATATCGTAACCTTGATGGTCAAATATGTGGTTAATTTGTATCAAGTTACAGCTGATGAAGCGAAAAAGATTATTGAGACATTGAAAAAGAAACATGAGACGAATTATACTTATGTTGCCATGTTACACGAGGGCATTGATGTCAAGCGTTTTATTGAAGAGACATATTTGGCTGCTAGGCCTGAAGAATTTGGAATTAATCCAAACCCTAAATTATTGACAACACTAGAAATGTTAAGTGGTGATAAATATCTTATGACAAATAACCCTGAGGCATATGCGAGAATGATTCTAGATGCCTTAGGATTGCAATCAGTCTTTAATGATGTTTGGGGTATGGAAAAATTGAATTATTACCCTAAAAGTACTGGTGGGGTATTTAGATCTTTTACAGCTTTTATCGGATTGAATAGAACTATTGCGTTGGTTGATGATATGTTGATTAATTTGAAGGAAGCGAAGAGGTATGGGTGGAAAACATTTTGGTTCTCGTTGGATGACGTTGATCCTCCTGGCTATGTAGATTGTGTGATCAACTCGTTGGTGGTGGAGGATGACTATGAAGTTGTCTAAGCAAGTCAATGGTTTAATTGGTCAATTAGCTTTACATGTAGTTAAAATTTGTGATCTGGGAAATATTTGTAAGAGTGTTTATCTGGTTAATGATTCATCTGGGAGATTGATGATTTTGAAGGTTGGTGTTGATGAAACAAGTTGTCAAGAAATATATATGAATATGGTGGGTTATTCACGACTATTGCGATTGGGTTTGTGTGATTTTATTCCTGAAATTTATGCTTGTTGTCTAACTGGTAAAGAAACATATATTTTAATGGAATATTGTGGGTTGGATTTTTTTTCAATGATACAAAATGTAGAAGAACCACTGAAGTGTTATACAGGTTTGTGTGAGTTGCTTTTAAGTCTTTATACAAAAAGTCTCCAGAATGATCGTTCGGCTGATAATCAGCTGGTAAATGTGTGGGGTACGATTAGACAGCAATATAATCTTTATATCAGTTCGTTTGATGATTATGGTGAAATTTTGAAACTTTTGGATTCGGTTGATCTGAAGTTGAAAAATATTGAAGTGAATAAATCGTGTTTTTCTAATTGGGATTTTACTCCGGAGGATGTTTATCTTAATAATGGGGTTTTCAAGTATACGGATCCGCATGAAGATATTTTGGGCATTCCAATTTTGGATTTAGCTTGTTTTGCTGGTGTCGCGAGAGATGCTCATTTTCTACCCAGTGCCATTGAAGGATATGCCGTAATGAAAGAATTTGCCATTCAAAGTGTTGGCCAGCTGTTTGATATGGATGAAGAAATTTCAAGGGCTATTTTTTACTTAGGGCGTGTGTTACAAAGTTTTTTGTCGGCTCGATTTAGAATGAAGGTTGATAAAGAGCAGGCAGCATTGATTGTGGCTCAATCAAAGGTATATCTTGTAAAAGTTAGTGATTTATTGTAAAGTAAAAGGTAATAAATATATTGCCTTTTTTTTATGAGTAAAAAACAATTAATATTTTTTGATATTGATGGAACTCTGATAGGTGAGAATCAAAGGCCAACAATTGATAATCTTCCTGAATTAGTTTCTACGATGACTGAGCAGGGTTTTTTGTTTGGGTTTAATTCAAATAGGTCGTGCGAGGATATTGAAAAGTGGTATAGATATTTCAATATGAATGGACCGATTGTTTTGGAAAATGGGGTATATTTTTTGAATAATATTGGTGACGAACCAAAATTTTTAGTATCCAATCCACTAAAATTGAAAAAAATTGTTGAGGGCTTGATCAATGATTATATAAAGGATAAAGAATTGAGTTGTAATTTTATTTTGGGGGATAGCTCGGCTATTTTTGCCAAGGGGGAATTGGATGATGGTTTTTTGATAATCATGAATGATTTTCGATTGTATACGGCCAGTATTCATGTTTTTAAAGATAAGAAGAGAGATAAGCAAGAAGCCAATAAATTGGCGAAATATTTAATTGAAAAAATGAAAGTTCGCGAATATGATTTGATTGTTGAGGTGCCAGAGATGTTTAATAATGTGATTATTTATCCAGCAGGAATTAGTAAAAGTTTGGCATTTAAAAAGATTAGAAAATATTATCCGGAATATGAAATATCTATGATTGGGGATGATATTGCTGATGCGGAAACGGCGCAGGTGATTGATAAGTTTTATGCAGTTGATAATGCGGTTGATCAAGCAAAAATGCAAGCGACTTTTGTGGCTAATCAAGGATATACAGCAGGCGTGTATGAAATTTTGCAAAGGTTATCTAATCAGTAATTGCTTTTAAGTTCGATTGCTGTTTTATATCGGTATAATGTTGATTATATCGTTTTTTTATTAATGCTTTGATGACTTGCCAAATGTTAGCATTTTTTATACAATTAGTTTATAAGATTTAACTGTTAAGATTAAGTTAATTAAGCGGTTTGGAGATAGGTTTCTCCTTACTTCGTTACGTCGAAAATTATGGAAAAAAATGTAAACATTTTGACTGGTGTACGACCAACTGGAAGTCTGACTATTGCCAACTATCTTGGAGCGGTTAAACCGCTTTTGGAATTGCAAAATTCTGGAGAAGAGCCATTGCTTTTTGTCGCAGATCTACATGCAATCACTGATTACGAACCGGAGCAGGTCAAACAATATATTCGTGAGTTGGTCGCTGATTATCTGGCTTTGGGGGTTGACCCAGAGAAGACAACTATTTATGTCCAATCAGTGATCAAGGGGCAAATTATGACTCTTTCTGCTTATTTGGCCAGATTGACTACAGTGGCGGAGTTGCTGCGAGTGCCGACAATTAAAGATAAAATTAAACATGGGCAAAGTGCAGAATCAGCGAATGCACTACTTTTCTTTTATCCGGTTTTAATGGCGGCTGATATTTTGATACAAAGAGCAAAGAGTATTCCTGTGGGAGAAGATCAAGTGGCCCATCTTGAAACGACCAGAGTGTTGGCGGAGAGATTTAATAAAAAGTATGGTGAAATTTTTCCAATTCCAAAAGTAACTCAAGTAAAGTCGCTAAGAATTTTGTCACTTAAAGGTGATGGCAAAATGAGTAAGAGTTCACCTGAAGGAGCAATATTTTTGACTGATACTCTCGAAGAGGCGGAAAAGAAAATAAAAAGAGCGCAAACGGCGGGTGACAAAGAAATGACACCCAGTCTTGAAAGTTTGTTGTTGATTGTTAAAATGCTCGACAGTACTGAAGAGGAACAAAAGAGAGCGGACGATATTATTGTAAGACATAAAAATGGAGAACAGGTCATGGGTGAATTCAAAGATTTGGCAATTGAGATTGTGAAACGATTTTTGACCAGGTTTCAGACCAAACGCAAAGAAGTTTTGGCTGACCCAACTTATATTGATAAAGTGTTGGAACAAGGGAATGACTTTGCTAGAAAAAATGCGGATGAAACTATGGTAATGGTGGAGAAAGCCATGTATGGCAATTAAAGATTATGCCACTAAATACTTGGGACAAATTATCCGGGTGAAAATGAATCGGCCGATGAATTCCAAGCACCCAAGACATGGTTATGTGTATGAGGTTAATTATGGTTTTGTTCCAGAGACAAAGGCACCTGATGGCGGAGAGCTCGATTTATATGTTTTGGGAGTACAAGAACCCTTGGATACTTTTACCGGCAAATGTATTGCGGTTATCCAGCGGTTCAAAGATGATGATGATAAATTAATAGTGGTCCCAGAAAAATTTGAAGATATGTCTGATGGAGAGATAATGAAGTTGATTTATTTTCAAGAAAAATGGTTTGAATCGGAAATTATTAGATAAAAAGTTCAATACAAAACACTGCTGATGATGGCAGTGTTTTTTTTATAAATAATTTTTCAATTATTCTAAATTATATAATGAATGATAATGGTTTAAAAAGTGAAGGGGTCCAACGCGTTGCGTTGGACCCCTTTTGGATTGCGGAAGTGTTCGTAATGCGGCTGGAGGCGACAACACTACGACGAGCTCCAACTGCGCTAAAAGCACGGCGAGCTACGCGGGAGGGACACTTATGAGCCCACAATCCAAGTCCGAATACCCAGAAATTAGGGCTTCGGGAGATCAAATAGCATTATAAGCTATTTGTTTTTGGTTGTCAATTGTTTCGGAAGTTGTCGGTGTTTGTCAACAATAAATTTGTTTAGAATTAGTGCAAAAACAACTTGGTTAAGGGGTTTGATTGAGTGGGATAACATTTTCCTTAAAAATTATTTTAAAAATATATATCATGAAAATGAGGATGGGCAGTTGTTTGACAATTTACCATAAACGCTCATGAAAATGAGCAACCCGGAAGTCTGTGTTGTTCTTGATTGAGAAAACATAACTCTGGGTCAATCGAGGAGGTGCGTATGAAACGGTTAGGGTTTATTCTATGGTTGGTGTTTGTGACCGGAGGGTTTATGCTCCTGTCGATTGTATTTGATGCTTGTGTGTCTGAGGATATTAATGTGAATCCCAGTTTACCAATTTATGATGATATTGTTGAAAGTAATGAAGAGCCCCAAAGTCAGATTTCGCTGACTGAGGGTGAAACAAATGTTGTGTATGATAAGCCGTTTGGTTTGTCATTTGTGGTCCCGTCAGTGATGAAGGCATTGCATCTAGATGGTCAAGCTGATCAGTCTCGATGGTTGATTCAGCTTCAATATGAACCAGGAGAAAAATATGCACAAGAATTTTATCAAATGGAGCCAGAGGTGTTGATGACAAATTATAGTTTTGATAATGAGTCGGATGCGATTGATTTTATTGATTCAAGATGCGAGTCTGATGAACTTAAAATTGTTCAAGGGAAAGTTTTTAAGGTTTGTTATTTCCCGGGGATGGTGCCTCAAGTGGATTGGTTTTATCAAGAAACAAATTTTGTATACATGATTTTGCTGAAATCATATCCGACTATGTTTGGTGATCAAGAAATTAAACAGATGGTTGATGACTCGATTGAAGAATTGGTCTTCAGTGTGAATATCAATCAGGAAGGTCAAGGAGAAAGCAAATGAAGAAGGTGATTTTGGCGGCCATGATCGTCATGTGTTGGATGCCTAGAGTACTGTTCGCAAATTCCAATGATTTGCCAATGAATTATTATCTGTTGTTTCCGTTGCAGACAAATTGGTGGAATATCGTAGGGTTTGGTTTTGGTGAATATAACTCAGCGTTTGGGGCCGGTCATTTGGCTGAAGATACGATTGTGTCACTGACGCCGACAGGAACGCCGGTGTTTGCTCCATGTAGTGGTCGGGTGGTGATCAGTGATAATCAATGTTTTGGCGGTTATGGATCTGATAGTTCGGCCAATGCTAATTATTGTGGTTATTTGGTTTTGATTGAATGTCGGTTGGAAAACAATGTATATGTCACGACATTGTTGGGACATTTGCAGTCCGGTTCCAGTGAATATGATCAAAATGCATATAGAGGGTTGGTGCCACTGAATTGGAATATTAAAGCCGGTGAATATGTCGGGCGAGTAGCTGATTATTGGCATGGGAATAGTTCTTCCGCCAATTGGCATCATTTGCATTTTGGAATTCGTCGGGGGAGATTTGATAGCAATAACGTGTCTTTATTTGTTCTGGGATATTTGAGTACCGGTTGGACCGGTGATCAGCATGTAGACTGGGTTGCCCCAACTGAGTTTATTCTTGACCATCAAGGTGATGTTACTTGGCATGCCGATGGTACATTGGTGCAGGTTTATGGTCAAAGTAATATTTATCAGTTGATAGATGGTGTCCTTTATCAAATTTTAAATGGTGATGTGTTTGAAGGTCATAATTTTGCTTGGAATAAAGTGATGTTGATCTCTCAGGCTGAGTTTAATTGTTATGAGCGGGATGCTTCAGGTATTGATTGGGCACCGTGGCGAAGATTGGTCAAAGCCAATGGGCAGTATTATTTGCATGAAAAACGCTGTGCTACCTGTACTGAACAAGGCATGTTTTATCAGTTTAGCAGTTTGAGGGCGGTTCAAAGCTGGAATTATGCTGAGGCTGATTTTGAAGCATTGACCGCAGCGCAAGTGTTGACGATGAGACAGTCGTTGCCTGACGGGGGAATGCTGTATCTGAGAGAGGGGACCTTGATTCGTGATGGCAATAACTTTTATGTTATGACGGCTCATGGAGTATTGCGTCATTTTGAGCGAGATGAATATTTTTGGCGATCTGGATACGCATATGATCGAGTTTGGGAGATGTCATTAAATCAAGTTGAAGATGATATTTTTCAAATTGGATTTGAGATTGATGGTGAACAAGTTTATAAGTGTTTAATTCATGAAACAGATGATTATGAGTGTGAGTTGTCGGAAATCTTGGTCAGTTATTCCGGCCCGGCCGATACTGAGAATATTGGAGACTGTATGGCTCAAGTTTCTCAGTGTGCGAATGGACTGTGGATAACTTCACAAACTCAGGTTTTGCCGACAGAAGAAGTTGGTGATAATCGCGATAATGACTGTGATGGTGAAACTGACGAAGGTTTGTTTGTGGATGGTGGTGATGAGCCGGATGTGATTGATCCTGAAGACACTTCGACATCAATTGAACCGGCTGATTCGAGTGTTACCAATACTGAAATAAATGAGTCTGAGAATGATAACTCAGATGTAGTTGATGACATTGTCTATGATTCTGCCGGTATTGGTAGTTCAGATGCATCAAGTTCACAAACGGATACGAATACTACGAATTCGGATGGTGAAATGGTTGATGATGACCCGGAGATGATTATTTGTGACTTTGGTTGTCCAGAACCATATCAGGCTCATGTTTGGTATGGCGAGGAGCATGTTCAGGGTGGATTTGATTTGACGGTTGAGATGCCGTTTGATGAAATTTGTTTGCGTAGTGCGCCCTGGATTGATTTTAATTGCGCTTTGCCTGATTGGAGATTGTTTGATCCAGATTTGGCGACCATTAACTGCAACGCAGAATATTGGTCAGGCCTGGGGTTGATTGATTTCCGAGGTGAAGGTGAGATTTGGTTTACTGCGGTAAATTGTTTGTAACAAAAAACAGAGTGAAACACTCTGTCTTTTTTTTATAGAAGAAAAATTATTTTTTGGTTGCGGTTTCTTTGGCCGGTTCGATATTTACAAAGATTCGATTGACCAATTTACCACTAAAACGGCGAACTTTTTTGTGCAAAAAGTTTACAATACCATTAGCAGTTGCAAAAATGGTGTCATCGTTGCCTCGCATAACATTGTTGCCTGGATGATATTTTGTTCCGCGTTGTCGAACAATAATGTTACCAGACTGTACAGTTTGGCCACCATATCTTTTTACACCGAGACGTTTTGATTTTGAATCGCGATTATTCGAGGTGGATCCACCTGCGGCTTTATGTGCCATATTGATGAAATACTAAATCATAAATAATAAATTCAAAAACAAGAGTTGATTTGTTTGGAATTTAGAAATTAGAGATTAGAATTTTGATATACTTTATGTGGCTATATGATACCTAATTTAGAGAAAAAAGTCAAGATCGCTTGTGAAAAAGGGGAATTATTGATAAAATTAAGTAAATTAAGCGAATTATATGGAAAAAACAAATCAAAAATTTTTAGTCGGATTATTATCACTTTTATTGTTGTTGATTTTGACTGGCTGTATCAAGGCGGTTGGTGAACCGGAGTTTACATATGTTGAAGATGGTTCAGATTCAATGGAGATTCCAGATGAAAAAATTATAACTGAGGTGATTGATACCAGTGAAGGGGTTCAAGAAGATTTTGAAACTGTCGAGGATGAAAACCAAGGCTCTGAGTCATTGTTTGATAAGGTGGTAGACTTGGTTACGGAAGATAAAAATAGAATACCGGCAACTTTTGAAAATAAGGTAGCATTTGCTTCACAAGCACCTCATGGGAATTGGGATTTGCCTTATCAAGAGACTTGCGAGGAAGCATCAATGGTAACGGTTAGCAAATTTTTTTCCGGGGAGACATTGACGGCTGATATTATGGATCAAGAGTTGCTCAAAGTGGTAGAGTGGGAAAAAAATAATTTGGACACATATACCGATACGAACGTGGAAGAAGTGGTAACAATCGCTCGAGATTATTTTGGTTTGACGGTGGACGTTTTGACTGAGGTCACCGAAGCCAAAATCAAACAAGAATTGGTGGCTGGAAATTTGATTATTGCGCCGTTTGCCGGTCGAGAACTCGGAAATCCAAACTTTACAACTCCGGGACCGATTTATCATATGTTGGTCATTACTGGTTATGACCGTAATGAATTTATAACCAATGATGTTGGTACCAGAAAAGGCGAAAATTATAAATATAAATATGATGTTTTGATTGCAGCCATGCATGATTTACCAAATTATGATGACGGTTCGGTGTTCCGGCCGTATGATGACACTACTTTGACAGATGAAGCTAAAGCGATCAAAATGTTGACCGGTGTAAAAAAAATGATTGTGATTAAGAAATAAAAAATCTCAATTTTGATTGAGATCAGTTTACTTTATAAACTAATTGAAACTGTTAGGGCCAGATTTTGAGCATTTGCAGCGGTAAGGTCCAGCTGGTTATCGGCGTGGATGATTTGTTCACGTTGAAAAATCAAGTATTCCTTCAAAAGTGAGATCATGTTATTTGTTTTATTTTCATCTTGGTTGAAGGTAAATCTTCCAAGGTCTTCGGTGCCAATTTTTGAGGTCAGAAAAAGTTGAAGCCGGAATGTGGTGATTCCATTTTCGACACTGGCTGATAGATAGATTAGTACAATTTGATCGGGTAAAAGGAAATGTCCGCTTTTCAATAATCTGGTTATGAGTTGTTTTGTGAATTCCAAAGAAAATTTGAGATACTTTCCAAGCAGTTCAATGTTGTCTGTGGTGGCGTCAAGGCAGTGGGCAGTGACCGATACAGCCAGTTGTTCTTGATATTTCATGTTTTCTCCTTTGTTTTGATGACTGCTAAATATAGCAAAATTAAGATAATTTGTCAACTTTTGTGGCATTGCAGCGTCAAGTTTACACTTGCCAGTTCATTTAATCGTTCCATAGGCGTTTTACCGTCCATCCCTAATCCTCTATGC
>PFAP01000039.1:15358-16210 GCA_002773615.1 Candidatus Falkowbacteria bacterium CG10_big_fil_rev_8_21_14_0_10_39_11 | reverse complement strand
ACACCCAATGAATTCCTTTCAGATTATCAATTAATAAAACCGCCAAATGTGTGTGCCTAAAACAAAAAGCCCGTTACATGACGGGCTAATTTTCGTTTGGTTTGGGGAAAATTATTGTATTTCTTCAGCTTTATCCTCATCGGGATTGGCCGCTCGATACTCAGCGGCAAGATTGCTAATCTTGCGAGTAACCTCCTCAGCGTCAGGGATCTGCTTGAAAACAAAACGTTGTTCCTCTCCGGCGGTCTGAATATGAACATCACCAAAACCCAGAACGGTAGCCAGAAAGCCAGTAACCTCAGAAGTAATATCTTGCATACGACCAAGTTCTTTTTCTGACATTTCTCGAGAAAACAAGCCTTTTTGCTCAATATTAATCACTCTCATATTAGTGACAATCCAAACGTCGAGATAATAATCAATAAAGTTTGAAAACGTAAAGAGAATCACAAAAAGAGCGTAGGCACTATTAAACAAAATATAAACGCCGCGATACATATCGTTTTCTAAAAATGTATATGTGCGGGCAAAAAATAGATAAAAAATAATTGGAATGGTGGTGATAATCAAAGATAGCAACAAAATTTTGGCGACCACAATCCAATGACGCCGGAAAAACATCAACACTTGTTCGTTGGGTTTTTGATTGGGGAAATGATGCTTGGAGTACATATTGAGAGATGGGTTAAAGGAGAAAATAGGAATTAGGGTGTGGGGAAATGGTGGATAGAGGTGGGAGTAAACAAGTAACAAAAACTAAAACGCACTGGGGTAAACCTGGAACAATTCGAAAGTAATACCCCAATCAATTTGAGCAATATAAAAATAAGAAACGAATAAAGCAAGGATAGT
>PFAP01000039.1:161-15313 GCA_002773615.1 Candidatus Falkowbacteria bacterium CG10_big_fil_rev_8_21_14_0_10_39_11 | reverse complement strand
GCAATACTAACAAACCCAAACTTCAGAATGTGATATAAATTGAAAAAAGTGTAAAACAAAAAAACGGCAATAAAAATCAAATAAATAAAGAGGAAAAATGATAATTGGACATCCATAAGTCAGGAATTAATAACGAGTAATTAGCAAATAAGGGAAAGCTAAGTGCTTTAATTCAAATCGAGAGACTCCAAATGTTTTTTGGCTGCCTCTGTAATCATTCTACCACGAGGGGTGCGATTGATAAAGCCGAGCTGTAACAAAAATGGTTCGATAACATCTTCGATAGTATCCATTTCCTCGCCGGTGGCGGCAGCAATTGTGTTTAAGCCAACGGGGCCACCGGCAAACTTTTGAATAATCGTAAGAAGAATGCGGCGGTCGATCTCATCAAGCCCCAAGTGGTCAACCTCCAAGAGCCCTAAGGCGGCATCAACCACACCTTGATCAATGTTACCGTCATTTTTTACCTCAGCATAATCGCGAACTCTTTTTAATAAACGATTGGCAATTCGGGGAGTGCGCCGAGCCCGAGCAGCAACACTGAGTGAACTCTGATCGATAAAATTTACGTTTAAGATATTTGAGGCTCGCTCAACAATTTTTTGGATATCATCTTCTTCATAAAAATCCAGTCGAAAAACATTACCAAAGCGATCGCGGAGGGGAGAGGAGAGCTTACTTAGCTTGGTGGTGGCACCAATAATGGTGAATGGGGGTAGGTCTAAACGAAGGGTTTTGGCAGAAGGTCCCTTGCCGATCAATATGTCTAAAACAAAATCCTCCATGGCGGAATATAAAATTTCTTCGACAATTCGGCTCAAGCGATGGATCTCGTCAATAAATAAAACTGAGCCTGGTTCCAGATTGGTCAAAATGGCGGCCAAATCACCGGACTTTTCAATCACCGGTCCGGTGGTAACTTTGATCGGGACATTCATCTCATGAGCAATGATGTGAGCAAGAGTGGTCTTGCCCAGCCCCGGAGGGCCGTAAAGCAAAACATGCTCAATCGGTTCGCCTCGCTTGCTCGCGGCCTCAATCGAAATGGCCAGATTGTTCTTGATTTTTTGTTGACCAACAAACTCCGATAAATTCTGAGGTCGCAGGCTGGTTTCAAATTCTTTGTCCTCTGGATTTTCATCGGTTGAGATAACTCGTTGGTTGTTTTTATCGATATTCATGGGTATATTTTAGCATAATGCAAGCATAATGAGAATAGGATTGGTTTGAGTTTGATATAAACGGTAGCCCTTGACAAACACTGGATTTGTTGCTATAATGAAACATTGACAATTTAATTGTATTTTATGGGGGGGTGGCGGAACTGGCAGACGCCCGGGATTTAAAATCCTGTGACCCTTGGTCGTCCGGGTTCGATCCCCGGTCCCCTCACTAATCAGGAATCATTATTTTGAGTCCTTTTCTCTGTAGGATTGACGGAACTGGTAGACGCCCTGGATTTAGGATCCAGTGTCCTTCGGGACGTGAGGGTTCGACTCCCTTATCCTGCACTAATAGTGGTCGTCGAGCAGTTATAGAGTGAACGTAACTCTAATTGCCCCTCGACCGCTTTCTTTAGAATCACCCAGGCTTCGCCTGGATTGCCGAAGTGGCGGAACTGGTAGACGTGCCAGACTCAAAATCTGGTGTCCCTCGGGACGTGAGGGTTCGAGCCCCTCCTTCGGCACAATTTTTCTGGTTACTGTTGGAAACACATGACGTTTTCAAAGCCAATGTGGCGGAACTGGTAGACGTGCCCGATTTAAAATCTGGTGTCCCTCGGGACGTGAGGGTTCGAGCCCCTCCTTTGGCATTCTTTTTCTGAGATAGCTTCCGCCTACGTATAAAGCTACGGCGGACAAGCAATTGGTAAGATTTTCTGGGATAGCTCTAATGGTAGGGCGGCGGGTTGTTAACCCGAAGGTTGAGGGTTCGAATCCCTTTCCCAGAGCAACAAGAGTTTCGCAAATGCGAAGCTCTTTTCTTTTTTTATTTTAATCAAAACAATACAGCCTTGACAAAATATACAAATATAACTAAACTCTAATATCTCAACAAAGGGGGGGCTGAGATGCTAAAAACACTAAATATTCTTTTTCCGCCGCCAATGATTGTACTGGGACTGCTGGCACTGATTATCGTGTGGATTGGTAACGCTCTAGCGCCAGAAGTATTGCCGTTTGACGTGACAAGCTTGTTGATTACAAAGGGTAATTTGTTTACCTGGATCGGGGCGGCGTGGCCAATTCTGCTCTGGGGGCTTATCTTTCAGTTTAGTATAAGTTTTGTGGCGATAAAACATAATCCAGACACATTGACCAAAATGACGGGGAGAAATCTTAGTAGTATTCAATATTTTGGGATAACATCAATCATTAGCCTACGAGCTGGTGTGTATGAAGAGATTATTTATCGTTGGCTACTGTTTTTCTCTGGAATGTTCGTGATCCAAGCACTTGATTTTGTCTTTTTGGGCTTTCTTGGCCTCCATATTGTCGAGTGGTTCCAGGTGACAATATTTATTCCGGTTACAAGCTGGGTGTCATTTGGCTATTTGGACAAAATGCTCTATCACGAAGTTGGTTGGTATGTCGGAGCAGCGCTGGTAGTGGCAAATACCAGCTTCCGAGATCAACACAAGCACTTGGGCGTTTTGGGGTGGCTGAACAGTTGGTGTTTGGGACTGTTTTTATTCTGGATGGTTTTCACTTATGGACTATTGGCGGCGATTGTGGCTCATGCGTTGTATGATATCATTGTTTTTTCCAGTCTATGGCCAGCATTGAAAAAATATAAAGTGGTGACATAAACTACAAATTTGTAGTTTTTTTTTTTATAAATAAAAAATCCCTTGAGAGGGCTTTTAATTTATTTAATAATTTTAAAAATGTTACTATATTGGTCGGTCCAAACCCTGAACCGGTCCGAGTTGGTGGGTAAATCACTTTGAGCGGAAACAATATTTTTATTACTCAATAATGTTTTGTTTTTTGTTAACAAAATCCAATTTGATGTGTAGATCTTTTGGGCGTCATTTTTTTTGTTGTTAATAATGACAACCTGATAATCATTAACTGCCCCAAGCTTGACCAATACCGGCCTTAGATCTAAATATTGGTTTGAGATGTGAATAAGAATGGCGCCGTCTGGGTTTAGATTTTTCCGATAAACATCAAAGGCTTCTTGGGTTAAAAGGTGGACTGGAATACTGTCACCAGAAAAAGCGTCGATAATTAGAAGGTCAAAATTGTTGTCAGACTCTTGGTCCAACTTCAATCTGGCGTCACCCAAAACAAGGTCATATTTTGATGGGGTGTTTTGCAAATATGTAAACTGGGACTGGGCCACTGAAATCACTTCGGGATTGATGTCATAAATGCGAAAATAATCGCCCGCTTGACCATAAGCAACAATGGTTCCAGCACCAAGCCCAACCAAGCCAATCCGTTTATTGGCCTTCGGAAAGTTTTCAAAAACCAAGCCAACGCCCGACTGTTGTGAATAATATGTCGTCTTGTTTGCTTGCAGTGCTGGTGATAAAAATTGCACACCATGAATGATTGGGCCGTTGACCAATATTTTATACTCGCCGACCGCCCCGTCACCCGCACCAAAGCCAACACTGATAGTGCCATAAAAATTTCGGCTCATATAATCAGTGTTTTTAATCTGATATTGAATGTCTTTAACAAAAAATAAGGTGAACCCAATCGGGATGATTAATAAAAATAACCAAACCGGTCGATGCCTTAATTGGTTGAGCCAGTTTTTTTTGTCCAGATAAAAAATGGTATATAAAATCAAGGTAAACAGTATAACAACCAATGGAAGCTCAAACATCACAGACGCGATTGATGGAAGTACAACGGCACCAAGAATACCCCCCAACGCACCACCACCAGCCAGATAAAGATAATACTCTGTCAGCTGTTTTGGGTGCGGACGTAAGCGAAACAATTCAAAATGCCCGACTAGGCAAATGATAAATAAACCGGCGAGCAAAACAAAAACTTGCCAAATAATTGTGAGAGCGGTTTGATCATTCAAATAGTAAAAAATTCCGCCAACACTGATCAAGAATAGTATAAAATAAATTCCTCGATGATATAACTTCAAACCGCTAAAACTGATAATATAGCTTAACAAATATAAACATAGGGGCAAAACCCAAAGAAAGGGAATTGGTGCAACATTCAAAGTCATGTGGTTGGTGACTGTAATAAGCATCAAGGTAGTAATAATTGGTAATCCCAACCAGAATGTTTTTTGCCGAGCTGATGCCGTATGAGTAAACTTTTCAACCAACAAAGTAACAATGTGTTTGGTCTTCAACGCTTTGACATACAAAAATATATAAAAGACAGTAAAAACAATAAAAATAATCGCCCAAAAAACAGCTTGCTGTTTAACATTCAATAAAACTTCAAATAAAATAGGGTAGCTGATCAAAGCAATAATCGCTCCGGCGTTAGAAACAGAATACAGCACGTATGGCGACTGTTCTCGTTTTTCATAATAATATAAATACTGAATAATTGGACTAGCTGAAGAAACAACAAAAAATGGTAGGCCAATAGTAAAGAGTAAAACGATAAATAACATTACTGTGGGGTGCTGGACTACTTTGTCTTGCCAAAAATCACCAGGGATTGTTGGTAGGCTGACAATAGCAACTATTAATAGAAAAATGTTGATTTTTATCTGATTTAATATTTTTACTTGTTGTATTAAAAAATGGGAATAAAAATACCCCAAAAATAAAAACACCTGAAAGAACATTAGGGAGACAAGCCAAACAGATGCTGAACCACCAAACCAAGGAAGTAAATATTTACCAATCAACGGCTGAATAAAAAAAACCAGAAATGAGCTAAAGAAAATTGTTATAGCATAAACAATCATATTTTGCTCTAATTATATCATATTTAAAAAACTAACGCCGATGTTGACATATTTATGTTTTTTGATATAATTCTTTTCGTAAACAGGTTGGGGAAAAGACATAAACATGCGGCAGTAGTTCAGCTGGTAGAACGTCTCCTTGCCAAGGAGAAGGTCGACGGTTCGAGTCCGTTCTGCCGCTCCATGTACCATTCACTAAGTTTGGATACATGGCGCAGCTATTAATTTTTTGTTGATGGCATTCCAGCAATCAAATGTTTTTGACGGCCATTGAAAAATGGCTTTTAAAATATGGATAATAAATTCATGGGCGAGTGGCGGAATTGGTAGACGCGCTGGACTTAAAATCCAGTGGCCTTAACAGCCGTGAGGGTTCAAGTCCCTCCTTGCCCACCACGTACCACTCGCGACACTCGGGTACATGGCGTGGCCATTTTGAGAACAAACAAAAGCACTGAATATTTTTTCAGTGTTTTTGTTTTGATAGTTGACTTATTGGATCATAAACGATATATTTGAATGTACCCATAAAAACGAGGAGAAAAAAATGAAGCAACTCACTGACCAGCAAATCAGACGAAGGCTATTTTGGGGCAAGGGTTCTATCCATGATATCACTTGGTATTTTGAAGATTTAAAACAACTACACTTGGCGAAAAAGGAACTAAGTAAGACTGTACAGTTTGTAGCAGAGAAATATATTGAAGGCAGATCACTTGATAGTGAATATGATACCACTAGAATTCATCAATTGGCACGCAGTCTCAACGCCAATGCTTATAATATTTTAGCCAGAAAGAAATACAAAAACTCTGACTGCGAAATTTTCACCAGAACCACAACTATAACTGGTTGTGAGGGTGAACCAGAAGAAATAAAGATTGAAGATTGTAGAGAAACAATTTGGCACCACTTTGAAATTCGCCTGACACTTTACTTTGTACCTGAATGGTACAATGATGATTTAGCAGAAAAAATCCGATTCAGACAAATAAGCAAATTGCGGTTGTGGAAACGGGTGCTGGAAAATTTTGCTGGGTGGAAGTTTAAAAGAAAAACAATACACGCTGCACTAAAAAACTTGTCCACAAAACTGTTCGAGTTGGGTGATCCGGAAGAAGTTAGACAACGGTCAATTGAAAGCTTAACGGAAGAAGAAACTAACCTTTTGAGTGCCATCAACAATAGCCCACAAACACTGTCAAACAGTACTCTGCAACAGATCGAAAACATCAAAAGGCGGCGGCATAGATTGAAAAACAATATTACAGATCCAGAAACAAAAACTGCCATCATGGGGGCGGGCGAGTCTCTTGCTCGAGCTGAAAAAGTCTACCGTTTTAGGCTGGCAGCAAATAATAATCAAAGGGAGGCTGTTGATGTTTTATATGAAGTGGAAATAGATGATCGGGTGATGACAATTAGGGTTGGCGGTCAAGTATATTCAATTAAGAAGCCCTATTTTATTGGAATGTTTGAGTGCCCAAACGATGACAAAATTATTGAAACAATTAGAGCTCAAGCCCGACCATATAAAGCTAATGCTTTTTCCCGAGTTTACAACCAATCGCTGAATACAGTTGTTATCAAGCTCTTTTTTATTCAAGAACGTTTTTTGGCTGACTTGGTTGAATATAACCAGAATCGTCACCGTGAACGTCTACTTTTTAGAAAAAAAACTCTGCTTGATAATGTTAGAGAGGGGAGAGTTACTGACGTTCAAAAGGTAAAAAAAGAGCTGACAGAAATTAACCACGAATTAAGTTTATTGATAGGAACATAACACTGAAATTTCAATGTTTTTTCTTGACTAAAAATTAATAGTGAGATATTCTAATTTATCATCCCAACTAACAGTGAGAATTATTGTGACGAGAAAAACCCACCGAGCCCATCAGCTATGCTCAAAGCCGGTAAATGGTGTTGGTGAAGAAACTAATCCCGGACGAGGTGATCCTTTCGAGAGTTTTACTGATCTAGTTTTGGTCAAAACCACCAGGAGACCAACCAATATAAACCCACTGCCGCTTGAAGAATTTGGGGCAAAAGCTTTCCATATTGATGAAGATGAACAAGTGATTGATTTTTTCTTTTCTGAAAATTAATATTACCGAGACGCAAAAGAGTTGGAGAAAGAACAAAATCTTGGCTTGTTTTTTCGAACAGAAACAAGTGTGGCGTTGAGTATTATCAATGTAGCAGATCCAGAAAAACTGAACAGAATTAACAAGCTTTGGGTTGCGATAAAAGAGCTGGTTGAACCAGAATAAAAATTTGAGATAAAAAGCAAAAAACCGACAACTGTCGGCTTTTTTATGAGAAAAATATGATTTATTGCTTAATCGGCATAATAATATAAAGATAGCTGTCATCGCCCTCAGGACGGATTAAACAGGGGATTGCGCTGTCAATCACATCAAAACTAATTTCAGACGAACTGACTGCGTTTAGGACGTCCAGAAGGAAGCGGAAGTTAAGGGTAGTGTTATTTTTTTCGCCTTCAAATTTAATATCAATCTCAGAAACGCTTTCACCAAGTTGAATATTGTTGGATGAAACAACGACACTTTTGTTTTCCGGTAAAAACTCTAAGTTAATATCAAAAATGCCGGTTTTTGAAAAAAGAGAGGTGGTTTTAATGACTTTTGTTAGTTCTTGAGTGTTAATAATTGTTTTTGTTTTGGCTTCGTTGGGGATAATTTGTTTATAATCGGGATATTGTCCCTCAACCAACCTAGAGATGATCTCAATACTATCAACAACAAATAATATTTGATTGTCTGAAACATAGATATCAATGTTTTCGGGGGTGTCACCACCATCTTTTAGCGAATTTAGAATACGAAGAACTTCTTGAAGGGTTTTGACCGGAATGATAAGTTCTTTTTTATCTGTGTTACCAGAAGTAGCAACTTTTTTTTCAGCTAACCGATAACTATCAGTGCCAACCATGGTTAGGCGGCCCGGCTCACCGTTGATAGAAATAAACACGCCACTTATTTCTGGTCTCGTTTCAGAGTTGGCTACAGCAAAAATTACTTGGGAAATGGCTTGTTTAAAATCAGCAATTTTAATTTGGTGGGGATTGTTTTTTTCTATCTCGGGAATAACGGGGAAGTCGTCGGCGGCAATACCTTTGATTCGAGTGTTGTTGTTTTTACATTTAACATTTAAGTAATCATCTTTAATCAAAGCTATTTGAACTGCTTCACTTGGTAATAAACCAACATAGTCGGCTAATAGTTTGGAATCTACCGTGTATACGCCGTCGGTTTCAACCTTTCCCCTAACAATACAACTAATGCCAATTTCTAGGTTTGTGGTTGAGAATTTTACCGATTCATCTTTTGCTTCTATCAAAACATTGTTTAGTATTGGTAGATTAACGTTTTTATTTGCTAAGTGTCCTGTAATTGAAAGTCCATGTGATAAGTTTTCTTGTGTACACGTGATTTTCATATGTGTGTATTATATTAAATATATATATATATATAAAGACAATAATAATAACAATAAGGCGGTGGATAGTTGGGATAAGTGGCGATTGAAGGCTATTTTAGAAAAATTATTGTTAACAGTTATTGTTTATAACTATATGGATAGCGAGTTGATAAATTGTGTATAGGTCTTTTAAACTAAATTTAAAGGATTTTTCCACAGTCGGAGGGGGGAGTTAACAACACTTTTACAAACCTTTTTTGAGGTGTTATGCACAATGTGTTAACAGTTGCTCACAGAGCAAAAAAATGGAGTTTAATTGTATAGTTTTTGCTTAATTAGGTTGATTTCTTGGCGAAGTTTTTCATCTGTTTCCAGATTGTTTGATATTTTACTATATGCGTGCATTGCAGTGGTGTGATCGCGATTACCAATTTCAGCGCCAATCGTTGGATAAGAGTAGTTTAGCTCTTCTCGCAATAAAAACATGATAATTTGGCGTGGAAAAGCAAAGCGTTTTTCTCTACTTTTACCCAAAATATCTGCTTCATTAATTTCATAAAACTCTCCAATAGTGTCGATGAGCTTTTTAATTGAGATTGAATCGTTTTTGCGACTGGAAGAAGAGATGGAAAACAGTATGTTTTTGACGTTTTCTAGGGTTGGTTCGACGTGATTCAGTTGATAATAAGCAATAATTTTATTGAGGGCACCTTCAAGTTCACGAACATTATTTTGAATATTCATGGTTATATACTGCACAATTTCATGTTCAAGCTCAAAGTTTTTTTCGGTACATTTGGTTTTTAATATAGCAATTCTGGTTTCAAGGTCGGGTTGCGAAATGTCAGCAATCATTCCCCACTCAAAACGAGAAAGCAATCGGTCTTCCAGGGTGGCGATGGCTTTGGGGGGGCGGTCTGAGGTGATAACAATTTGTTTGTTTTTTTGATGTAAATCATTAAATGTATGAAAAAAGGCTTCTTGAGTACCCTCCTTCCCGGCTAGAAACTGAATGTCGTCAATCAATAAAACATCTGCCGTCCGATAGGTGGCGGTGAATCTTTCTGGTTTGCCTTTTTGAATGGAAGAAATAAAGTCGTTGGTAAATTGTTCACAAGTAACGTAGACAATTTTTTTGTCAGGGTCTCTTTGATTTATTGCGTTGCCGATTGATTGGGAAAGGTGTGTTTTTCCAAGTCCGACACCACCATATATAAACAGTGGGTTGTAAGAGAGTCCAGGCTTTTCAGCCACAGCCTTGGAGGCGGCATGAGCCAATTCGTTACTTTTCCCAATAATGTAACTATCAAAAGTATATTTGGGATTGAGTCCGTATTCTTGAGTGATGCCGGTGTTTGATGATTTTAGATTTTGCGAAATAGTAGTTTCTTGTTTGCTTAGCATCGGTGGCGTTGGTGGTTGTTTTTTGGCGTGTTCCAACTGTTCTTTGTAGTTTTTTAGACTTTGAACTTTGTATTCGATGCTTTTTATCCGGAGGTCGGATTTATCTTGGATGATTTTGTAAATGGTTTGGTGATATTTTTGTTTTAACCAAGCTTGAGAAAAAGTGTTGGGAACACCAATAATAATGCGACCATCACCACTACTAACAATAAAGGTGTTTTTGAGCCAAGTGGTAAAACTGGCCTTACTGAGTTTGAGTTCGAGATCAGCCAAAACGGCTTGCCATAGATTTTTGTTTTGTTCTTCCATAGAGTATATGTGGGTGAGTATTTATTTTGGGAGAATGGTTGGTCGTCAAGGCATTTTTCCCTGCGACCTTCTTGTAGTCGTTATTTTAGCACGTAATCGGCTGTGGATAAAACAACGTTATTTTTGTTTTTTGTGATTAAGTTGTGGATAACTTATTCCTTTGTTATTTTTATCTTAAGCGAAGAAAAATATTTTGGCAAGGAATTTTTTATTTTGTGGTTTGTTAACAATAAAAAAAACTAGCAAGTGATATTGCTAGATGTTAGGCTGGTTGTTTTGAACCAACAAACTGGTCGCCCAGAACTCCCCACCAAACTGTGGGGCGCCGCTGGTTGACTGCATTTAGATAATCAAGTGTGTGGAGGTTGAAGGGATATTGGGTTCCGGCCATAAACCCGACAGCATCACAGCAACGTTTGTCCAAGGCTTGTAGATCCCTTTCAAGAAGTTTAGTATATTCATGTAGGTCAGCAAGTTTCAAAATTATTAAGGTGCTTTCAATTTCATCACGATCCTCGGCTACTTGAATGGGCATTAATTTGATAGCGTTGGCATCAATTGGTGTTTCGTGGTGTTCACAAACATAACAAGCTTTTTCTGTGATAGACATTATTTCATAATACGTTCGAATAAAGATGTTTTCCCAAAATGATGAGGGCATGTCGGTAAGAATAGCCTTGATAGAATCTGAAACATCTGGACCGGTCCAAAATCGAATAAGGGTACCAAGTGCTACTAGGCGCTTACGAGAATTGGGAGAGGCGGCTTGTTTTTCAAGAAGTTTTTGGAGCCAATTGACACAAAAGGAAGTATTCACAAGCTCATCGGGTCTTGGTAGACTGCGACAGAGTCGGTGAAATTCAGCAATTTTGTCTTGAATTGATCCAACAATATCAGGCATTGGCATTCTCCTTGGTTTGGGAACGAACGGCTTGTCTTTGGTTGATGATTTTACCATCAATAAAGAATAGGATATAACCAACAAATCCACAACTAACAAAAATAGAAGTGGCTAGAATCGTGGATATTGGGACAAAGACTCAGGCATGAAGGCATAACATGAAGAGAAAGACCGCAAAATTGAAGGTCCAAGTGCTTTTTGTTCTTCCACTATTTCTCCTTTTGGGCGGAATAGAGTTATAGTGTAGACCTTTTCGTCTATTTTGTCAATATTTGAGAGTTTTTATTACTTGACAGGCCTATAGTATTCATGTATGATAGTGATGAATTAGATATTTCCTAAATTTACGAAAGTTATCAATCTACAATTATATCTGCCTGTGCTCTGGTGTTTTGCAAATAGAGATTCAGCGGATAAGAGAATTCTCGAGAGTAGATTTAATTAGAATAAAATTATGCCTAAACGAACATACCAACCAAATAATCGAAAAAAATTGAAGAAACATGGTTTTCGCAATAGAATGAAAACTAAAGATGGACAAAGCTTGATTAAGCGTCGTCGTGATAAAGGGCGAGAAAGTTTGAGTTCATCTGATCGATAATTTGAAACGGATAAATCTGGCTGTATTAGCCAGTTTTTTTATTGTTAATTACTGATATTATGTTATAATTTATTCATATGCTGCCAAAAGAAAATAGAATTACTAAAAAGAATGAATTTGATGCTTTTTTTGGAAAAGAATTTAAACGGGCTGGAGGATATTCAGTATCATCAAAGAATTTTGTTATCAAGTCTATAATGAAGAAAGACGGCAAAAGCCGGATTGGTTTTATTATAAATACAAAAGTTGATAAAAGGGCTTCGGTTCGAAATAAAATAAAAAGACAGGTGCGTGAGGTTTTTCATATGAATCTAAATAATTTAAAGAAAACGGTAGAAATATTGGTGGTGATTCAAAAAGGAGCGAAGAGTCTTGATTTTGGTCAAATTGAAGAAGAAATTGTGGACTTATTAAAAAAAATGCAGTTGTTGTAGATTGAATTATGAAAAAAGAATGGGTGATCGAAAAACAAAAATATTTGTAAAAGAATCCTTGGTCGGGGCGGAGGGCGGACATGATTGGTGGCACGTTTTTCGAGCTTGGAAGTTGGCTCGCCACATTGCCACTAGTGAGATCGTTGATAGTTTTGTTGTCGAGCTTGGAGCGTTGCTTCACGACATTGCTGATTTCAAGTTTTATAATGGCGATGAAACTGTTGGTCCGCGCAAGACAAGAACGTTTTTAGGCTCACTTGACGTCGATGGCGATGTCATTGCACAGGTTGAAAAAATAATCATGAATATTTCATTTAAGGGTGGTCAACATACGCAAAAAAACAAATCGCCCGAACTGGATGTGGTTCAAGATGCTGGTAGGTTGGATTCTCTGGGGGCGATGGGGATTGCTCGAACGTTTAATTATGGTGGTTATAAAAATAGGGATATATATAATCCCGAAATAAAGCCAAATTTAAATATGACCCCCGAAGAATATAGACAGAGTACAGCGCCATCCATCAACCATTTTTACGAAAAATTGCTTTTATTGAAAGATCGAATGAACACAAAGACCGGGCGGGCAATGGCTGAACACCGACATAATTATATCGAAATGTTTTTGGCAGAATTTTATCGGGAATGGAATGGTGAGGTCTAGGTTTTTCAAAAATGTGAAGTGATTTTATTTTTTACAAAAAATTTGTTGTATGCAAATATTGTGGCCAAGAATGATTGTGTTGAGAATGATAAAAATATATCAAAAGACGTTGTCGCCTGATCATGGGCATTTTAAATATTTGTATCCGAATGGATATTGTCGATATCATCCGACATGTTCTTGTTATGGTTATGAGGCAATCGAAAAATATGGCATATTTCGAGGAGGAATAATGGCTGGTTGGAGAATTTTGCGATGTAATCCCTGGTCTAAAGGTGGAAATGATCCGGTTGATAAAGTGAACAAACAATATTAATTAAGAGGTAATTCATTTAATTATAAATAAGTATGGATACTAATCCCGGTGAAAAATTTGAGTCAAGAGAGGCGGGAGCAAAATTAGAAGCGGTTCAATCACCAGACCAAGAAGCTGAACGCCTTGGTTTAGGATCTTTGGACTCTGCTTTGGAACAAGCGTCAGATTTAGTTAATCGAGTTGTTAGAGATGGTGAGGTTATTTCCATTGAAACGGTTGAAAATGAGGGCATGAACATTCAACAGTTGGAAACACTAGCTAAATTTTTGCAATCAAATCAAAATAAACAATATCAGCAACTCGGACGAGAGTTGCAAATGAACGTTGTGCCACAAGTATATCGGGCGGCGAGTGAAATTTTGCAAAGAGATAAAACTGATGATGAAAGAGCGTCTGAAGGTAGGGTTGCTGAACTCAGGGCGACTTTGGGGCAAGAACCTAAAATTGTTTCCGGTGGTGATGATAGCTGGATTGAAAAGGGAACTATGGAGGCTGAAGGCGCAAGAATGCAAATTGATGCTAGCCGCGACCAGGATGCAGCCAGAATTATGCCGGCGCCACAACCCAAACCGAAAGGTTTGTTGTCTCGGTTGAATATTTTTAACCGTAGAAAATAAAGTTTTTAAGATAAAAATAAAAATATGCCAAATAAAGATTTGCCAGTTTATGAACCGAAAAAAGAAAAACAAGAATCACGATTTGTTGCTAGAGTCGTGGCGGGAATTCGAGCTGGACGAGAAGAGGCAATTTTACAAGTATTAGAGAAAAAAAATACAAGAGATAAAATAAATGCGGCTTTGACAGCTGAGGATGTTGAAAGTCTTTTTGTTGCAGTCAAAGGCATTGACGAACGGAAAATATCGGAAGAGGGGTTGAAACAAACGGTTGAAACAATGCTAAAGGTAATGTTAGAGAAAAAAGTGAATGAAGCTCAACAGAGAGACAAAGCAGTGACGCCCAAAATTACATCTGAACGATTGGGACGGGCCCTGGCAGCCTTGGTTGAAAAGCGAGAGGCTAGGCGGAAGGCGGATGAAAAGCGAAAGATGACGGTTCGGGCTGGTTTGGCCGCTTTGGGACAACGACCAATGGAGTCGGTGCTAGGTGTGCCAAAGGCACGAAGTCGAACTGAACGATTGTTGCAGCGAAAGGCCGAGTTGGCCAAAGAATTACGATTTGATAGCTTTGATGTTTTGGTGGAATATTACAAAGATTTGGCCGGGAGGGTGAATGAGGCAGAAGAGTTGAATTTGCTTGTTGCTCAAGCCGAAAAAATTTTACCTTTACTGGATAAAACTGATCAATCAGAAAAGATGCAGAAATTGCTTAACTTTATAAATTATTTAGCAAAATTTAAAAAAACTGATGGAACGATGAACGATCCTCGAATTTTGGAAAATCCATTTGTAAAAGAGGATGATTTTGTTCCAGGAAAGGTAGAAATTCAGCCTGGTGTTTCAGGGCGTGACCCCAGAATTCTCGATAATCCTTTTGGTGCTAGGCCGGTAAGGGGTGAGGTGCTTTTTCAACCTGGGACATCTGATGAAAGTAAGGAAGCTCAAGTTCGTTTACGAGAAGAACAAGGAGCTGAAATGAAAATAGTGTCACCGTTTTCTGATAATGAAGAACAAAGACCGACAAGAGTGTTAGAGGCCCAACAAGAATCTATTCCATTTGATATTTATCGGTCCCGGGAAGAAGTGGTGCAGGCTCAGAAAGATTTTCTGGCTAAACTCAAAACAATGAATACGGTGACGAGTAGTGTGTGGGGGAAAATGAATCCAGGCGAAGATAAGGAAGATTATGAACGGTTAAAGGGGATGGTAAATAGTGTTTGGGGTGAAACCCTAGTCATTATGAATTTGTTGATGACAGAAAGCGTTGGGAAAAGAAAAAAAACTATGGATGATTTTGTTAAAGGTGAAACCAGAATATTGCCGAAAGATAAAAATATTAGAAAAGATGTGCAAAAAATATTGAAAGGGATTTTGATGTATGGAATGAGGGAGCGAAAGAAAATAGAACGGAAATAATTATAAAAAATAAAAAAGTCGGTGTGATTAGCACTGATTTTTTGTTATTCTGTTTTTGTGAAACAAAAAACAGAATCGTTGATTCTGTTATGAAATAATTACTCGGGATCCTTGGGTTCGGTCGTGCCCGTCTTCTTCCAGCGCGTCATG
>PFAP01000039.1:0-147 GCA_002773615.1 Candidatus Falkowbacteria bacterium CG10_big_fil_rev_8_21_14_0_10_39_11 | reverse complement strand
AGCCTGGAACGAATCGAAATTGTCGTCGACCCACTCGGTGAACTGGTCGAACCGAGCGGCGGCCTTCTCATGATAGCGCTCGTAAGCGCTTTCCATGAAGTCATCCACCTTTTCCATTGAGTGGATGGTGGCGGCGGTCACAGCGGC
>PFAP01000035.1:6781-58498 GCA_002773615.1 Candidatus Falkowbacteria bacterium CG10_big_fil_rev_8_21_14_0_10_39_11 | reverse complement strand
TACCAAATCTCCTTGACATATATTGGTAATTTTGTTACACTTTCACATAATTTGTTCTTTCCAAAACCCCAGACAGCGAGGCAGTCATGACCATGTGTGCATCAACCGATACATATAGGGCGCCACAAAAGCGTAAAATTACAGTCAATCTGCATGCCTTCGCCTATAATGAGGGTTCAGTTGGCTCAATCAAAACCACCAGAGGGCTTCCCCTCCAACCAAATTCATTAATTGATGCTAGGTTTAAACTTCAACGGACTAGAAAGTTCAGTAAATTTCAGGACGTGAAACTGTCCAACCTGGATGGTCGCTATTCTGAGGTTCAGGAGTTTTTGGATCAACATGGTAACCTTAGCCGTTTGGTTGAGTTTGAGGCTGATCAGCTAGAAAGTAGAATTAAGTTTTGGAGTCGACGCTGGTCAAATGTCCATGTGGCGATCGGTAGCAATTGGGGTCGACATCGGGCTGTCGCAGTTCAAACCAGATTGGCCAAAGAACTGCAGCTGCGCTTTGCTAATCACCCAGATATTGAAGTCGACTTTCGGTATTATTACCATGCATTTACTTTGAAACCTATGGTCCAGTTCCCACGCGGACATCGGTCAGCTGAATGCAACAGTTAATTCCCGTCTTAAATAAGGCGGTTTTTTGTTTTATTATTTATCTGCTACAATTAGAATAAAGTTATCAGGGAACAGTTAGCCTGAAGTGGATTGTCTCTATGTTTTTTGCTTTTTTGGGCTCGTCAAGGCTACGTGTTACAGGATGCATGTTCTTTGCTCTCTGTTTTAATATTTTAATGATCAAAACTATGATTTTATTTTATTGGTTTTTATTGGGTATTTGTATTGTGATAATGATAATTGTTGGCATGATTCAATTCAGCAATTTGTTTGCTTTACTTCGCACCAAGGGAGTTCCTTATGTGCCTCTTTTCGGGTATCAATTGCGTTATCTAAAGAAGTTCATAAAATTTGACAATCCTAATATCAAGCTAGTTGATCTTGGCTCAGGGGATGGTCGAGTTCTTCGTGTATTTGAAAAAATGGGAATAAAGGATATTACCGGATATGAAATCAACTGGTGGGCGCACTTTAAAGGCTGTTGTTTAAAACGGATAAAAAAATCTCATGTCAAGCTTTGTTTAAAAAACTTTCACCGTATTAATTTGTCAGAATATGACGTTGTCTTTTGTTATCTTTTGGATACAGCCTTAAAAAGGTTACGAGAGAAATTTGATCAAGAATTAAAACCGGGCTCCCGAATTATTTCTTATGCTTTTCAAATTCCCGATTGGCACGAACCAGACCAAATTATTGTTCCTAATGAAAAACATCCCGGGCGGGATCGAATTTATATTTACGATATTAAATAATAATCAGACGTATGATTCAAATTATCAAGGTCAAAAGCGGTAATGATATTTATTATGCCGCTCATGATAAAGTAAACGATTCGTTTCTTTTCCCATTGACTCCCAAACTAGATGGAGTAAAGAGACTTTTGGCAGATCACCAAAAAAGAATGGAGGTAAGGGGGATGGATGCTTTGGAAATAAACATGGATGATCCAACAATTGAAATGAGTTTGGTTGAAGCCAAAGAAATGAACGAAAGTTCAGATTTTCCAGTTGATAATCTAACCGAACATGTTCGAGAAAAGTCACCAGAAATGAAAGTGAAATAAATAAATTTGTCTTGATAGTCAAAATTATTAAGTCTTATGAATAGAAATTGTGTTATTCTTGCCGCAGGCAAAGGTACTCGAATGAATTTAGACGAACCCAAAGTTTTACTGCCGGTTGGCAAGAAGCCTATGATAGATCATGTTGTTGGCGTTATTGAATCGATAGACATAAGGCCAGTTGTAGTTGTCGGCTACAAAGCAGATAGGGTAAAGAAGTGTTTGGATGATCGCGCTGATTATAGTTTACAAGAAAACCAGCTCGGCACCGGACACGCTGTTGCCTGCGCGAGCGTCTTATTGTCATCTAAAAAAGGCAATACCCTTGTTTTGTATGGCGATCATCCCTTGGTTACAGCCGATACTTGTTTGAAGTTGTTTGAATTTCAGGAAGGTAATGATGCAATTGTAACCATGGCTACTACAAAAGTATCTGATTTTCTGGATGAAAGAGAAATTTTTTCTCATTACGGCCGAGTTATCCGTTCCGATACGGGTGATATTGAAGCCATCCGAGAAGCCAAAGATTGTTCCACTGATGAATTTCAAATTACCGAAGTCAATCCCGGTTATTATTGTTTCAACAACGAATGGCTCTGGGGTCAAATTGACCAATTACAAATCAATAACGAACAAAATGAGTATTATCTGACCGACTTGATTGAAAACGCCTTTGCTCAAAAACAAAAAATCAATTTTATCCAAATTAATAATGAAGAATGTCTGGGTGCTAACACACCTGAGCAGTTAAATTATATTGAAAGCATCTTATGAAAATCGTCACAATAGGCGGAGGGACCGGGCAATTTACATTATTGTCCGCATTAAAAGAATTAAACGTTGATCTCACCGCGATCGTGTCGATGGTTGATAGTGGTGGCAGTACTGGCAGGCTCAGAGATGAACTTGGAACTTTGCCTCCTGGTGACGTTCTCAAATGCCTACTAGCTTTATCACCATACAAAGACGCCAGAAATATTTTACAAGCTCGTTTTCGTTATAGCGAAAGATTGAGAGACCATAATGCCGGCAATATGCTGTTGGTTTTTTTGTCTGAATATTTACACGGCAATTTCCCCGAAGCTGTGGAAGCAATGAGTGAGATTTTGAATGTCAAAGGTACGGTTTTACCTTCTACTACCAGCAAAGCCACTCTCGTCGCCATTTTAGAAAATAATGATCGGATTTTCGGTGAGTCAGAGATAGACGTTGTCCGCGGTCGTCGTGAATCACGAATCAAGGAGACTTATCTTGTCCCTCACAACGCCAAAATGCAAGTTTACCCCCGATCGGTCGAGGCGATTATGAATGCTGACTATATTATTATTGGGCCCGGAGATTTGTACACCAGCATTACTCCCAATTTACTGTTGCCGGAACTAAAAAAAGCCGTAACCGACTCTCCGGCTCAAGTAGTTTATCTTTCTAATATTATGACCAAGAATGGAGAAACAAATAATTTCAATGTCAGCGACTTTCTTCGAGTCTTGGAAAGTTATCTTGGCGCCAAGGTAAACATGGTCGTCGCCAACAACCGCCGACCCTCAGGTGAAATTCTCCAAAAATACGCCGCGGAAAACTCTCAGTTTGTTGAGTTTGATCTTCAGTCAGACAACGAGCGTACTTATCATACTACAGATTTGATCACCGAACACGAATTGGTGCGTCATGATATTGGCAAGTTGACCAATTTGTTTAGAAATATTTTAGGTTTATAATATTAAAACACACCCTTTAGTAGGGTGCGGAGAGGGTATGTCGTTCTGTATCTCTTTCGGTTTATACTATATCTAAATTAATATAGTACATCCAATTGAGACTTATACTTGATCAAGTTTTCTCAAGAACCCAGCTATAAGAATTACTTCACGTAAGCAGTGGGTCGATAAATCAACGCTACTTTTATTGGGGCGCCAACATTGGATACCCTATAGCCATTTACTAGTGTAGTTTATTTATTATAATTGTCAAGTGTTAGTTTGTTTATTAAACTGAGCAAGAGAAATACCCGTGTCTATACTTCGAGAGCCCTGCCTGCCGGTAGGCAGGCTCAGCATGACACGGACTCATTAATTCGTAGATTTGTTATAAAATAAACCAATAAATTGATAAACAAATACGTATAATCTGTATTATCCGTAATCCGTATGAAATATGAAAATAATCGCTGATTTACATCTACATTCCAAATACTCTCGCGCCACTTCACCCAAGATGGAAGTTGTGACGCTGACTGAATGGGGTAAAAAGAAGGGAATTGACTTGATCGCCACCGGTGACATTACTCACCCTGAATATGTTAAAGAGTTGAAAGAGCAATTAGTTGAAGATGGCTCTGGTTTTTTGACCCTTCGACCCTTCGGTAAACTCAGGGCCGGCGAGGATCAGGGTGACAAGATTATTAAATTTGTCCTTTGCGGTGAGATTTCCTGCATCTACAAGCACAAAGACAAGACACGGCGGCAGCATCACCTATTATTTTTCCCAGATTTTGCCAGTGTTGATCAGTTTAATCAGGAATTAGAAAATCGCGGCTGTAATATTCGTTCTGATGGCCGGCCAATTCTCGGTCTAAGCTCCAAAGAGATTTTACAGATTTTACTCGATGTCAACTCAGAGGCATTTTTAGTTCCGGCTCATGTTTGGACACCATGGTTTGCCTTGTTTGGGTCCAAATCCGGATATGATTCAGTCGAAGAATGCTTTGAAGATCTGGCTCCTGAGATTTTTGCTATGGAAACTGGTCTCAGTTCAGATCCGGCCATGAATTGGCGTTTGTCCGCCCTTGATAATATTACTTTGATTTCCAATTCAGATGCTCATAGTCCATTGAACCTCGGCCGCGAAGCCAATGTTTTTGATTTTCAAGAATTTACCTTTGCTGAGTTAAAACAAATTCTAAAAGATGAAGACCCAAAGAAGTTTTTATATACCATTGAATTCTACCCGCAAGAAGGCAAGTATCATTATGACGGCCACCGTAGTTGCAAGTTTAGCTGTTCCCCAGAAGAAAGTTTAAAACATAAAAATATTTGTCCGGTGTGCAAAAAGCCCTTAGTTCTCGGCGTTGATCATCGTGTCGTTGCCTTGGCTGATCGTGAGTTAGGCTTTAAGCCTGAAAATAAAATTCCTTTCAAGAGTATTATTCCTTTGTATGAAATTATTTCCGAAGTCCTCGGTGTCGGCAAACAATCAAAAAGAGTTATGAATCTTTACGAAGAAATGATCATGGTCGGTGGCAATGAATTTAATATCCTATTGGAATTGGATAAAGAAAAAATTGCTACCATTGGCAATGACTTGATTGCCGAGGCTATCATGCGAATGCGTGCTGGGAAAATTTATGCTATTCCAGGGTATGACGGCGAGTTTGGCCGAGTTACCGTTTTTAACAATGAAGATTTGAATCATTTCAAGCCGAAACAAAAAGAATTATTTTTATAGATAACAAAAAACAACCGATTTCTCGGTTGTTTTTTTATCTCAGACTATTTTTTCTTGCGTCGAACAGTCTTGCGCTTAGCTGGCTTTTTTGCAGCTGGTTTTCTCTTTGCCGGTTTCTTCTTAGCTACTTTTCTTTTTGCAGCTGGTTTTCTTTTAGCAGCTTTTTTCTTAGCAGCTGGTTTCTTTTTAGCTACTTTTCTTTTTGCTGGCTTACGTGCTACTTTTTTCTTGGCCACTTTTCTTTTTGCTGGCTTCTTGGCAACACGCTTCTTTGTTGTTCTTTTTTTTGCTGGCATATTTATTTTTTTAGTTTTTAGTTCAGTACTGCAACTAAAAACTTTTTATTTTTATTAATGTTCGACCTTTTTTTATTTTTTTATTTATGAAGTTTATTTCAATTTAAATTATAAAACTTTTTTAAGTAATTGGCAATAGTTTTTTGTAAAAAATTTACAAAGTTGTGGAAAACTTTTTTACGAAAAACATAGCGATGAAAATTAAAGGATCAAGAGAGAATGAAGGCCAAACTGGAATGAGTAAAATGTCGTTATTATTATTACTATTATTATTTACAAAGATGATAATTAAATATTCAGTTCGGTTAAATTTAATAATAAACGATAATATTTCTGACTCAGTTTTGAATGATTATCTTGATCAGCTTGAAAGTGCTATGAATGAATTAGGAAAAATTTTTCAAAAAAAATAAGACTGAGATTTCAGTCTTTTTTGTTTAGCTATTGTGTTCGCGCAGTTCATTCAAAGAAAACAACCCCAATGTCCAAAAGCATCCCTGAAGAAATCCCAGCCACCGCCAAGCCTTATCCATGTTATCATTGGCAACAAAAGTTCGAATTTGATTGATCATTGAATGACAATGTTCCAGTGTGGATTGCTTGTCAGTCTTGTAGTGTTTCCTGAAACTAGCTTCTTGAATCTTGACTTCAGCAGATTTTAAAACATGCTCATAAAGATTCAATGTTTTAAGTAGCGAATCTTTGGTCATTGATATTCTCCCTAGTGATGGAATGTGATTATCTTATTATACAAATTGTACTTTGTCAATTGTTCAGTTATCTCTCAAATTATTGTATAATGAGAGAGAATTAAATGAAATTTATGAAAAAAGTATTATTCCTTGCAATATTAAGTATTTTAATTCCAGTTTTTCACCTTCAGGCAGCTGATTTACCTAGTAAGGTTCAAATTTGTCTTGATAACGTAGATTTGCATTATGTGGAGGGTGGAATTAATTATAATCAGTATATTATAGAAATTCGGCAGTGTTATATTGACAACGATGCTGAATCTTTGATGCCAACAAACTGGAATTACGACTTACCAGAAGCACTTTCCAATGTTGCTGATTGTCAGACAGAAGCCAGCCTCTGGTATAATGAACAAGTCTGGGCCTGCTACAAAAGCTTGGAGGATCAGTTCATCTCAGGACAAATTGATTCCAATGACTATACTAATAAAAGCAATGCTTGTGGGCAAGGTAATGTTTTGGAGCAATTCCAAAATAAAATGAATCAGTGCTATGACAGTCAGCAATTGGACTCAATTTGGGACCTGCCGGTCTTAAAAAATTCTTTGGAAACCACTTATTCTGATTATAATCTTGTCCCGAGCGAAGCTCAGCCAGATTTGGTAGCCTGTTTTGAGCAAGTCTCCAATAACTATGACCTTAATATTCCATCGGCTGAAGCGGAAAATGCGATTGCTGGTTGTTTTGATCAGTTCAATCTTAAAAGTATCAGCAATACATATAAAAAAACAGCTATTGTGGTTGATTGTGCTGAGGACAGTTTGGGTGTTGACAGCCTATCCAATTTCCCCGATTTGATTTTACAAACCACACCAAAACAGGAAGCGTATTTGGAGCAATGTGTTTTGGACAAAACCACTCCAGTTGTGGCAGGGATTGCCTTGTTGAATATTCCACTCGCAGCTGGCGGTGTTCAGACGTTAGTTTATCTTCAATTTTTAATTTTTCAAATCGCTTATCTTTTCAAGCGGAAGAAAGATGTTGATGGCGGTTTGGTTTATGATGCTTTTTCCGGTCAGCCGCTGGATTTGTGTGTATTACGTTTGCAAGATGTGAAATCAAGTAAATTAAAATCCACTTTTGTCACCGGTAAACATGGGCGGTATCTATTTTTACCAGAGCAGGGCGATTATCTGGTCACAGCCAAACGAGATGCATATACTTTCCCATCTGATCTGAAAGTTGAACAAAATAAAAATTATCACGGTGAAAAGATTAAAATCAATCAGTCAGGCGACGTAGTCAATGAGAACATTCCACTTGATCCGTCCGTCAAAAAAATATCTGCTCTCAAATGGAATTGGCTCAAACGACGCGACAAGATTTCATTATCAATGGCCTGGTTTGCTCCGCTTTATTCTGTTGGATCATTATTCCTGGTTCAAACGTGGTGGTTGATTGCTTTTGCAGTTCTGAATCTTGTATTTTTAATAATTTTTTATCGACTTCGTCATAAAGTCGAAGCTCCTGAATTTGGACGAGTTTTATCAGCAGATAAAAAACCAATCAGAAATGTCCGAGTAGCTTTATTTGAGAAAACTAAGAATAAACTGGTGTCATATTATGTTACTGATAGTTTTGGCCGCTACTTTTTCCCAGCGGTTCAAGGAGAATATTTGCTTCAAGTTGATAAAGAAGGGTTTACATCAGTCAAACAAGAGGTTAGCGTTAGTCAAGAAAATGAACAAAAAGAAAATATTAAAGTTGATGTTGTGTTAAAATAGTATGCCCAATTTTGAACAAATAAATATTGTTGATGATAGTCTTGAGCCCACAGAAAAGGAATTTATTGAAGCTGAGTTTCAGTCAGAGGTTATCGAGCTTTCGGCCAGGGTTCAGCAGGCTATTGAAAAAATAAAGTCGCGACAGGACTCGGTCGCGGCGGATATTTTTGAGTTAAAAGAGCATTTAACCGAAAGAACTGCAAAGTATGAAAAATTAATTGATGAATATGATACTGTAAGTTCGGAACTGATCAAGCGAAGTCGTAATATTTTTAGTCGTACTTTAAATTGGTTGAAAATCAATGAAATCCAGAATCGAATCCACAAGATGGAGGTTTTGATTTCTGAATATCAAGAATCCTTTGCAGCAGCTCATGAAGTAATGGTTTTATTGGAAATACAGGCAAAAGATGAGCGTGAAATTGATCATCTCAAAGAGCAAATAACTGATTTTCGCGGACGAGGGCGAGAGGCATACAAAAAGTTGGTTGAGTTTCAGGCCTTACAAGCCGCTCGGGAAGTCTCTGGTATTTGCCGTAGGCACAATTGTTTGTTAATACATTCTTTTTCTGTCGACTTGGATCCAAGTTCTCAGACTTCAGTTTTGATCAACAAGGGAGAGGGGATTGGATTTGAAAAAAAAATAGATATAATTACCGGGTTATCTCCTGAACTTTCAACCACATCTTTTCGTTTGAACTTGCCTGAGGGAGAAAAAAAAGATTCTTGGTTTATTGCAGATGGTGTTGGGTTAATATTAAAAGGAGGGCAAGTCAGTGAAATATCCAGGTCTGATGCCGGGACTAGCGTTCGTGGCATGACGCGGGAAAGTTCCCAAGTACAGGAGTCGAATAATGTGGCTGAATTAGAGGATGATTTAGATCAAGCTATACATCACAAAACCAGCTCTCATAATGAAATCACCATCAAAAAGCCAGAGATTGGTGGCCTTATTTTTTCTGTGTCAAATGCCAGTCCCAATGAAATTATTGATCATCGACATCTGCCGTCAATGGTCAAGAAAATTAATCAAATGCAATTGCCGATTTATATCCAGACATCTGCGGGTAAAATATTCAGAGCTGAGTTGGTAAACGAACGAATTCTGGTTCACGGTGAGGTCAATATTGATAATATATTGGACAAAAGTTTTGCTGTTGATGATGATAAAAAGAAAGAAGCTCAAGAGGCTATTTTTAATGACGCTCCGTTTAATCTTGACATGCCGGAAAAACATGCAGTTGACGCATATCAGTATGGCAAAGATATTGCTAGTTTGTATATGGTTATGACATCCAGCAAAATGTCAGGTGACGGCAGACTTTACGTGCTCAATCAAGCTACGAAACTTATGGCTAGGCATCGATTATCGATCGATGGACAATCTACTTTTGAAGTCCAGGCGGATATTACTTATTTTGAGGGTTTTATTTCTGGTTTACAGGAAGTTGCACCCAAAGTAAAAGAGCTTTATTTCTCATCGATTGATAAAGAGCTTGAATGGCAGCAACGATTAAGACGCGAAATAAAACAAATGGAATTGGGCTCAATGGATAGTCAGGATTTTGATAGTCATCAAGAAAGTCTCCAATATTCAATATCAAAGGTTCAAAAATGGTATAAACAAATAATGGAGCATTTTTTATCATTGTCCATGATCGCTACCGCCTTGTTGGAAGAGGTCAGTATTGATGTGGTTACAAGAAATGAAATAAAAAAAATATTTAAGAATGTTCGACAGGCGGCTGAAAGTGTTCCTGAGAGTGATTATCATCAACTGCTTGACCCCGATTTTCACTATGATTTATTGGCCCGGCGGCTTGGAAATGATGGTCTTTTTAAAATGACTAAAGATGATTTAAAGCACGTTCGTAGCTTGTAAATATTGGGTTAGCAATATGATTGGAGCCCGTTTACCGTTACGATAATGCACAATAATCATTATTGACAAATTATTAATAATGATATATCATATTAGCAGCTTCTTTTTTTATCCTTGATAGTTTTATGGGCCCGTAGCTCAGTTGGCTAGAGCGCCTCGCTTGCACCGAGGAGGTCACAGGTTCGATTCCTGCCGGGTCCACCAAAAGAATACGATTAATTCGTATTCTTTTTGTTACAAAAAAACAGATATGTTCATATCTGTTTCATTTAATCAAATTGCTTCACTCACCGCTCGCAGCATTTCAGCCATGGCCGTATGTACCTTGGTGAAGGGCTGGCCGCTGGCAATCTGCTGTTGGAGCGCACTGGCTGCACTTCGAACTGATTTTTCGATGATCATTCCGCCAGACAGCTTCTGCAGCTTGCTGACAGCACTTAACGTCAGGCCCGGAGAGGTCGTTCTTGGTGTATCCAGATTGGAAACCTTCGAGGCTTTGAGAAGATTTTGGAGTACTTGATCAGCCGACTTCAGTCCGGCTGGCAGCGAATTACACATGAGTTCAGATGGCTTACTTCCCACTCCGGCCATCCAGGCAATCGAATGAGCCAGGATTTCTTCTGGATGGTAAGTATGACCATCGGAAGTATTTACTGCCTGAAGTCTAGCTCTCCAGTACTGTTCTAGACTTCGAGACATGAAAGGTCTGGTGCCGCAATGAGCACAGCGAACCGAATCAATGTTGTAGACCAGGTAGTTGATGGTCACTGGTCGATGACAGCTCTGGCAATTTTGGTTTAATAGCATACTGTCAAAATCCCAATGAGTTACATCTGGAACTAGGTCTTTGGTATCCTTTAGTCTCTGAAGGTCTGCCGCTGAGATATCCTGAAGTAGACTCCACGGATCAAAACGGCCAATGGCAATTGGCTCTTCACCGTCACGATCTTCGCAGAGTTCCCACCGGATTCCAGTCATGCTTCGGCCAGCTGATTCATTTCCAATCAGAATCTGAGCCGCCGCCACATCCTCTCCAACAATAACACCGATAGTTCGATCTGCCTTGGCATTATTCATGTTCCAAACATAGCGGACCGAATAACGATTTTGAGCAAAAGACCCACGGTGGGGCTTGATGTAATAACGTCTGAACCAGCGGCACTTTTCAGGTGAAAACATATTTCGGTATCGGATAATAATAGCTTCGGCCGTCTCGTATGGCTTGCCGCTCAATTGTAGGGCTTGCAGGTCAATATTCTCGCCATGAATAGATGGCAGGGCCACGGGAATAGCCGGCAGAGCTTGCCTAACTTGGACTAGGCTCATAGTCTTCCTCCGTTAGTTTGTGTGTCATTCTATCATGTAGAAAGTCTACCATTGACTCAATGTAAAATGTAAATCCTGAGACAGCTTTTCTAATTCGTGTCACTTTTTCATTGCGTTCTTTACTATCGAGGTTAATGTATTCTTGCTTTCTCATCAGTAGCCATGATTCAAGATCAGCTAGAGTCTCAACCTCAGCCATGAAGTCATCCTTAGTTTCATGCCAATTTTTCAACACCCAAGCCTTGTATTCATCACGAGTTTGTTTGCTGGTTGTTGGCAGGTCAAAATCATCATTCTCAATTTTATTAATATGATATTGACAATATCCCAGATAGAAATCAATAAAAAATTGTCTGAATGTTTTTGAGTGAAATTGATGAAAAACGCTCTGCTGTAGACAACTGACAACTTCCTCAAGAGAAAAATCATAACTGCTAATAGAATAAATAATTGGGTCACCGCAAAAGATGTGCAGTGTTAACCAAGAGATCACTGCCGTGGCCATTCCATTCATAAAGTATAGAATGATGGGATTCTGATTGTTTGAGATTGGCAGGCAATCATTTTTATCTTGGCTCAGCAATGAAAGTAGTTTTTTTATAATTTCAAGAATGTTCCGGCTTTTTCGCTTCTGGAATTCAGGCTTTGTTTGTTGCGAAAAATTATAACCACAATGCTCACAAGATATGAATGTTGGATTGAAGAACAAAATATCAGTTTGATATGGCTTGGCGCAAAAGGGACAGAGGTGTGTTAGGTACAAGGCATCAAAGTCCCAAGCTTCTGGTTCTGTCCGAACAGCTATGTCATATTTTTTAATCAATGATTCCAATTCAATGACTCCGCCACTCGGCATAAAGTCAGTCAAATCAAAACGTCCCATTTCAATCAAATGATCGAGTTTGGAACTATCATATAGCTCCCATCTGACACCGGTTAGCAGAAAGTAAGTATTCGCACTGGCAATTAGAATTCGCAGTACATCAATGTTGGGTTCACCAATATAAGCTGTAATTAGCTTTTTGGTGCCTTTTTGATCAATGATTTGCCACAGTCTAGTTCTTTTCCACTTGTATTCAAAATAAAAAACTTTTCTTTGAATACACCACTCAGCTCGAAAAATTTCTCGGAATTTGACTAGAATTGAAATAGTGGGTGGTTGATCGATAATTGTCAAAGGTCTACTTTCTATTGTCATGAGCTCAGCTCCATAGGTCATGGTCATCCTCCATTATTATAGCGGTTTATTTGCTGATGTTCTAGACTAAAAATAGTATCATAATCACAGCAATTTGTCAATGAAGGCTCTTAGGTTGATTGATTTATTAAAGAACTGAAAAAAACAGCAGCGAATCTCTTGTTTGTTGACAAAAAATACCTGTAATAATAATGTAGAATTAGGTATTTTTGCGAGTGTTGGTCAAGGGCTATTGACAGAATATTTTTATCGTGCTATAATGGAGTGTAGGATTAAAAATAACGTGACTTTATTTCTGGGGAGTTGATTGACAACAGCCAAATTGAGGAGGTCAGATGACTACGTACTTCGGATTTGCTCTCGCCGATTCTATGTTTGTTGGAGAGTGCACGATTGATCGTCATGAGCTTACCATCGAAGATGTTCGGAGGCATGTAACTCATGGCGTCACTCCCTGCCTTAATCCCTCGCACCAGGCGACCATCGCTGCCATGCGTTCTCGCTTTGGCCTCGATGTAGCTATCCCCGCCAATCCGCCCCGTGTTGAACTTCGCTCAGGCGATTCCCTGATCGTCATGGGCGTCCGCGGTTTGCCTCGCCTCACCGATCGCCACGAATACAGCGAAGCTGAAATCGCGGCCGCCACCTTCCGATTCTCATTCTACTACGTCCGCTAATTCCTATGCGAACAAATTCGTTCGCACTCCCTCTGAGTATTATAAAGATTTGTAATGTTTAGAGGGGGTTTTCTTCAAACTGCCAAGCGGCAGGGTTTGGTTTGACAAAAATGCAGCCTAGCCAGCCGCAAAGTAGACAAATCTGAAGATTCTGAAAGTGTTTGGCTGATGCTGGATGAATCTGAAGCCCAAAAGGCGTTCCCGGAGTCACCTATCAGGTGCGGGAGTTGCGTCCCGAAATCCCCAAAATTGTTAACACGAAGCCAAGCTTCGTGTTTCTCCCAAAGTTTACAAGCACTTGTGAGTTTTGGGAGGAGTCCTCAGGCAGAGGAAAAGAAGAGGTCTCGGCCTCTTTTTTGTTTAATAAAAAAACAGATATATTATATCTGTTTAAAAGAATGGTAGTCCCATTCGTTCTTTGGCTTCTCCGACTACCGCCATAACAATTTTGCGAGCTTTGATTCCACCTTCATGGAGGATCTCGTCAATTTCCTTATCCGGAATTCTTGCCACCTCTTCATATCTTTCACGTAGAGGAGCAATCAGAGCTTCCAAGTTTTTAAGTACCACCTTTTTGCAGTCAATACAGCCGATTGAAGCGTTCATGCAGCCCGCTTCGGCCCAAGTGACTTCATCCGTGCTACTGAAAATATGGTGATAGCTGGCCACGTTACAATTTCTGGGATCTCCGGGATCAGTTCGGCGTGCTCTCGCCGGATCGGTCATGGCAGTTAGAACGATTTTTTTCAGTTCATCAGCGGCAATATTGATCGCAATCGTCTGCCCACCGCTGCTCTTGCCCATTTTCCCACTGCCTTGCAGTGATGGAATAAAATCACCAATTGATGCGGCTGGCAGCGTGAACAAGTCACCGAATTTACTGTTGAAAGAGCGGGCGATGTCTCTCGCCAGCTCAACATGGTATTCCTGGTCTTTACCTACTGGGACAATTGTTCCATTGACACCAAGGATATCTGCCGCCATCAGAATTGGGTATGTTAGTAGTCCGGCCGTTTCTTTGGTCCCGCGAGACTGCATCAAATCCTTTTTTTCTTTGAAGTGAGGCATATTTGCTACAGTTGGCACCGTAACCATGCAGTTGAAAAGCCAGCTTAGTTCACATAATTCCGGAATACTGGATTGAGCATAGATTGTCGATTTTTCTGGATCCAAACCTGCAGCCAGAAACACTCTTGTAATGTCTCGAGTGCCTTTCAACACCAGATCAGGTTCAATTTTCTCGGTGATCGAATGCAGGTTAGCGATAAAAAAGAAACAGTCGACATCGGGATCATCCTGAAATTTTACAAACTGCTGAATAGCACCACTATAATTACCCAAGTGAATGCTGCCTGTGGCTCTGATTCCAGACAAGACAACCTCTTTCTGCTTTTGATCGTTCATGTTGGCCTCCATGCGCTCTTGGGCGCTTGTTCTATTGTATGGTACGCTATTATTATTTAATCACAAATATTAACATTATCATAAGAAAAGTGCAAGTTTATGCCCGTTATCTTATAAATAGATGAATTTGGTCTCTGAATTACGTTTGCTCAGTTATTTGTCGTTGGACTCTCCATCATTGTTTTACAACCCTAGGATATTGTGTTAATTTATATTTGTATGATCAGATTAATTGCAATTGGTGATAGCTTAGTTTTTGGTAAGGGCGTTGAAAAAAAGCATTCGTGGGTTTCGATTTTACAAATAGAATTTGATTTGATTGATAAGTACAATTACCAAGTATTTAATTTGGGTATTCCTGGCGATGATTCAGGGAAATTGTCCAAGCGTATTATTGATGAGGTCGGCAATAGATTGAATGATACGGACGATAATGTTCATATTTTTATTTTAATCGGAGTTAATGATTGCAAAGGTATTGGTAATAAAGACAACTTTTGTACATCCAAGGAAACCTTTAATTCAAATCTAAATCAGATTATTGATTCTTTAAAAAAATACACTGACAATATTAATTTTATTAGTATTTTGCCAGTTGATGAGATAAAAACCAGAACCATTCAGGGTTTATTTTTTCGCAATGATAATATTGAGTTATACAACAGCTATATTCAAGCGATGTGTTTAAAGAAAGGTGTCAATTACATTGATATTTTTTCGACTTGGATGAAACAAAATTACCAAAATTATTATGCCGAGGATGGTATCCATTTGAATGTTGATGGGAATAAAAAAGTTTATTCAGATCTTAAACATCAGATATTAAACGCTTGGTAAATCACAATTTGAATCCGCTTGACTAATTTCACTTAAACTGATAATGTTTATACAACAATTACAATAGCGTTTGACCTTGGCTATCACCAAGGAAGCTATCAGAAGAACTTCATATTATTCATATGAAAAGTAGACCTGGTCGGGTAAGCCCGTAATAGCTGTTAATTAAGTTAAAGCTCTAGATGGTACCGTCCTTCTTTGAAGGACTCTTGGCATTTGAGCTCTTTTTGTTTTAAATTAAGTTGAGTCTGATATAATGTAAGAGTGATTAGTTTACAGTTATGTGCCATCGGATTTGTATTTCAATTTGGTATAGGGGAATTTTCTCTTTAAAATAACACTATTAAGAAAAAAATTATTGGCGTATTGGGGGGCATGGGCCCTGAATCAACAGCAATCTACTATCATGCTGTGATCAAACAGTGTCAAAAACAATATGGTGCACAATACGAACAGGATTATCCAGAGATTTTCATTTATAACCTGCCTATTCCTGATGTTGTTGAAGGTCTAGAGAAACCCGAAGAAACGCTCGCACAACTGATCAAAGGGGCTAAAAAAATCGATTCAATAGGAGTAGATTTCATGGTTATGCCCTGCAATACGGCACATTACTTCTATCCTGGAATGGCAAAATCAATTTCTATTCCTTTTATTTGTATATTTTGGGCAACCGCGAAAAAAATTAAAGCAAAAGGTTATAAAAAGGTGGGTTTTCTCGCCACAGAAACTACTATCAAGTACAAAAGCTTCGAGAAAGATTTTGAGAAAAATAACATTGAATTGATTTTGCCAGATCAAGATGACCAAGAATCTCTGACAAAAATCATTATGAATATTCTTGCAGGGCATAAACTCTCCCCCGACAAAGAACAAATGAAAACCATCATTGAACACTTAAAAGCAAAGGGAGCAGAAGCAGTTGTGCTCGCTTGTACTGACCTACCAATTTTACTCAAACAGGAAGACGTAGATATCGAAGTTTTTGACACTGTTGAAATTCTCGCAGAAGCAACTGTCCAATACGCCATTGGCAAAATAGGAAATGAAATCTTAGAACAAGAAGAAAATTCCCCTATGTATTTTAAAAAATACAAATCCGACAGCACATAACACGGCATATACGGCTACACTCCCGTTGGTCGCTCCGCCCATATTTGCCAGCGGTGGCCCTTCGGGCATATTATACCGCTGGCAAACATCGTATATGCCGGAACGTTATCAGTAATAAATTTTAGCAATATGCCAGTAGAAGATTTTACCGACTTACTTGTATGGAAAAAAGCCCACCAATTTGTCGTAAAAATCTATGAGGTTACGAATGCATTTCCAAAATCAGAAGCATTTGGGCTGACCATTCAGTTGCGTCGTGCAGCCATATCCATTACAGCGAATATCTCCGAAGGGTTTTCTCGCAATCATCCCAAAGATAAATAAAGATTCTTTTATTTTTCTCGAGCATCAATTTCCGAGGTTATGAATTTTGTTTATTTAGCCCGGGATGTAAAATACAAAAATGAAAGCTTATCTATTGAATTAATTAATAAAGCCAAAGAAATAAGAAGAATGCTCAGCGGATTGGTTAATGCAGTTGGTGACTTCAAGCGCTATTAACTAAAACTGATCCCTGGTAACTGACAACTATAAAACAATATGACTACCAAAAAAACTTTCCCCCAAATCGAAGAAGATTTGATGAAAAAATGGGACAAAGACAAAACATTTGAACAATCAGTTGAAAATCGGGATAAAAATAATACCTATGTATTTTATGATGGGCCTCCTTTTGCTACAGGCTTGCCTCACTATGGTCATTTTGTCCCAAGTACGATGAAAGATGTCGCTCCTCGTTATTGGACCATGAAAGGTAAGCGAGTCGAGCGTCATTGGGGCTGGGATTGTCATGGTTTACCAATCGAAAACCTAATTGAAAAAGAAATGAATCTCAACAGTCGTCATGATATTGAAGAGTTTGGCGTTGATAAATTTAATGTTGCTTGTGAATCCAAGGTAGGTTTATACGCCAAAGAATGGAAACAGGCGATAAAAAGATTTGGTCGCTGGGTAGATATGGAAGAAGACTACAAGACTATGGATTTGGATTTCATGGAGTCTGTCTGGTGGGTTTTCAAATCATTATATGAAAAAGAATTGGTTTACCTTGGTCACAAGAGCATGCACATCTGTCCTCGCTGTGAAACCACACTGAGTAATATTGAAGTTTCTCAGGGTTATGCTGACGTTACTGACTTATCATTGACCGCCAAGTTTGAATTAGCTGATGAACCCGGAACTTTTATTCTTGCGTGGACCACTACACCATGGACTTTGCCTGGCAATGTAGCATTGGCTGTCGGCGCTGATGTTGATTATGTCAAGGTTGAGTTTGAAGCTGCCAATTATATTGTCGCCAAAGAATTATTAGAAAAAGTATTTGAAAATAAGGAACATAAAGTTATTGGTGAATTCAAAGGCTCAGAATTAGAAAATAAAACTTACAAACCGCTTTTCAATTATTTTCTTGATCAAGATTTGCCCAACAAAGAAAATTTATACAAAATAGTTACCGCTGATTTTGTTTCCACGGAAGATGGTACCGGCGTAGTTCATATCGCGCCTGGTTTTGGTGAGGATGATTTGAATTTGGGTAAAGAGAAAAGCTTGCCCGTGATTCAACATGTTGGTCAAGATGGTCGTTTTACCAAAGATGTTACGGATTGGGCTGGTGAAGAAGTTAAGCCCAAGGAAGATCCTACAGCTACAGATTTGAAAGTGTTAAAAAGATTAGCTGCCGAAAATTTATTATTCTCAAAAGAAAAATATACTCATAGCTACCCACATTGTTGGCGTTGCGATTCACCTCTATTAAATTACGCCACCGATTCCTGGTTTATCAATGTGACCAAGATCAAACCGCGCATGTTAGAGTTGGCCAAAGATATCAATTGGGTGCCAGCTCACCTCAAAGAAGGTCGTTTCGGCCAGTGGTTGGAAGGCGCCCGTGACTGGTCAGTTTCACGTTCTCGATTTTGGGGCAATCCCATGCCAATTTGGCAGTGTAACGAGTGTGATGAACAGATTGTCATTGGATCAAAAGCAGAGTTGGAAAAATTATCCGGTCAAAAAATAACCGATGTCCACAAACATCATGTCGACAAGATTGAACTTGACTGCAAGTGTGGCAAAACCATGAAACGTATTCCCGAAGTCTTTGACTGTTGGTTTGAAAGTGGTTCTATGCCTTATGGGCAGATTCATTATCTGGGTGAAGAAAATTCAGAAAAGTTGGCCGCCAATTTTCCGGCTGATTTCATCGCCGAAGGCGTCGATCAAACACGCGCTTGGTTTTATGTTTTGCATGTACTGAGTACTGCCCTGTTCGACAAGGCCGCATTCAAAAATGTAGTCGCCAATGGCATTGTCCTCGCCGAGGACGGCCAAAAAATGTCCAAACGCAAACAAAATTATCCCGATCCAATGGAAATTATTAACAAATACGGCGCTGATGCCTTGCGTTATTATTTAGTGACCTCTCCAGTGATGCGAGCCGAAGATTTCCGGTTTTCTGAAAAAGGCGTTGATGAAGTTTACAAAAAAGTGATCCTCATGTCTTTGAATATTTTGAGTTTTTATCACATGTTCAGTCCCGATAAGGTCGAACCAGTTGACTCTGACAATTTGCTGGACAAATGGATCATGGCCAAAACTCATGAACTGATCAAAACCGTGACAACCAGCATGGATGTTTATGATTTTCCCCGAGCCGTCAAACCGATTGGTGAATTTATCGGCGAATTATCAACCTGGTATGTTCGTCGTAGCCGCGATCGATTCAAGCACGGATCAGATGATGAAAAGAAGGCTGCCGTTTATACTTTAAATCAAGTCTTATATCATTTGGCCTTGGTTATGGCTCCATTTACGCCCTATATGGCTGAGCATCTCTGGTTGAACCTTGGAAACAAAGAATCAGTCCATCTTCAAGACTGGCCAGAGGTTGATGACAAGAAAATTGATGTTACATTACTCGCCAACATGACCAAGGCCCGCGATTTAGTCGAGCTTGGACTTTCAACTCGTGACGAAGCTGGTCTCAAAGTTCGCCAACCATTGCAAACTTTTGAATACACCGGCAAAGCTCTGGATTCAGCTTTGGAAACTATCATCGCAGAAGAATTAAACGTCAAAGAAGTGAAAAATGTTGGAAAATTAACCGCAGATTCTGGTTGGCTGACCAAAGAAACTCCAAATGTTAACGTTTCTCTTATGACAGAGCTGTCTTCTGAGTTAAAAACCGCAGGACATTTGCGTGAGTTAGTTCGCAACGTCAATAATTTACGAAAAAACACCGGACTGACAATTAACGATCGCATTATTTTGTATTGGCAGTCTGATTCTGATGAAATACAGTCCGTTTACTCAAATGATGATTTAGTTACTGAATTCAAACAATCAGTTGTCGCCGATGAAGTAAAAAATGAAAAAGTTGAACTTGTTGATTCATTTCAAAAAGACATCAACGTCAATGACCAAAAGGTTTGGATTGGTATCCAAAAAATGTAATTAAATGCTATTCCCCCGAAAGCGACATTGGTCAATGCCGCTTTCGGGGAAGATATTAACTATGTTTACTTGGCTCAAACAAAAGATTCTTCTTTTTGTCGTCTTTATTACCGGCGCCGCTGTTTTGATGGTCGAAGTTTTGGCCGTTCGTATCCTGTCTCCTTATTTTGGCGCCACAATTTTTACCGTTTCCAGTGTTTTGAGTACAATTTTATTGGCTCTTAGCTTGGGTTATTACTATGGCGGCCGTTTGGCTGACAAATTTCCTGATAAGAAATATTTTTATAGCATAATTTTACTGAGTGGAGTCAGTATTTTTATTTTACTCATCATGATGGTCTATTTGGTCCCCACCATTGGCTATCAGCTTTCAATTATCTCCGGCCCGCTAATTCTTTCTCTATTATTATTTTTAATTCCCAGTTTATTACTCGGAACTTTGTCGCCGTATGCTATTCGTCTATTAAGCGCTGATCGAGAAGTTGGTGTTGGCCAGATTTCCGGTTTAGTTTTCTTTGCTTCAACTCTGGGTAGCATTTTTGGTAGTCTTAGTTCAGGTTTTCTGTTCATTCCTTTGTTTAGTCAAAAAACAATTATCGCTGTGATTGGTTTGGTTTTATTTATGCTTGGTACGGTTGGTACCATTCTCTCCGTGGACAAAAAAATACGAGCTAAACTTTGGTGGGTTTTTGTCGTTGCCGTTACATTGTTGCTATTATTCTCATATCAAGTAGTCAAAGCCGATGGGCGTCAGTATTTGGTCAATGATGATGGTTGGTATTCACAGATCAAAGTCTTCGATTCAACTTTAGAAGGTCGTCCAGCCCGGTATTTGCAACTGGATCATAATTCATCCAGTGCCTTATTCCTCGATGACCAAAGCTTGGTATTTGACTACACAAAATATTATGAGTTGCACCAAAATTTAGTACCGGATATGACGACAGCCTTAGTCCTCGGCGGTGGTGCCTACACTGTTCCTAAAAAGCTTTTAGAGGAGAGCCCTGATATCATTGTTGATGTGGTCGAAGTTGAACCCAAGCTGCTGCCGATCTCTCAGCAATTTTTTTTCGTTCCAGAATCAGATCGCTTGATCAATCATGTAACCGACGCCCGTCGATACTTGCTTGAGACGGAAACCCGGTATGATTTTATTTTTTCCGATGCTTATAACACTTTGTTTTCTACTCCGGACCATCTCGTTACCAGCGAATTTTTTACTTTGGTTAAAGATCATGTCAGTGATAATGGGGTTTTGATGATTAATTCTATTGGTAGCTTGACACTCAGTGAGCGCTCTTTATTGATGTCCCAAATAAAAACTCTAAAGTCTGTTTTTCCAGCCGTTAAAGTGTTTGCTGTTCAAGGCCGAGGTTCGTCGGCCTTGCAAAATTTTATTATCGTGGCCGCTCGGGACAATTCAATCCTCGATGATGATAAACTGCCGGAATATTATAAAAATCATTTAGTCAATATTGATCGGTTTGATTTTGATCAATATCAGGTTTTATATGACGAAAATGTCTCAACCGAGCATCTATTAATACCTGAATTTAAAAAATTTGTCATTCGTGATCAATTCAATGGTGCAGAGGCTTTGCTTCTAATTAAAAAACAATTAAGTTTTGGGCCACGCTTTGTTGGTTCGTCGGGACACCAAGAATTAAAAGCATTTATCACTCGTGAGCTGAACGATCGAACTGATAATGTTATCACCCAAACATTCATTAGTTCTGAACCAGAAAAGTCTGTTGAGTTAGCAAACATCATTGGCCAGATTTATCCTGATAAAGAAAATCGCTTTCTGTTGATCACTCATTTTGACACCAAACAGTTCGCTGATCAAGACCGTTCAATCCCAAGCTCGCCGGTTCCCGGCGCCAATGATGGTGCTTCTGGTGTCGCTCTGCAATTAGAATTAATTGCCGAATTAAAAGAGACCTTGGCTGACAAAAGTTATGGTTTAGACGTAGTATTTTTCGACGGTGAAGAGATCCAGTACGGCCAACGAGCTGATTGGATTCCTCTTGGCTCAAAATATTTTATTGATCATCTTGATGATTATTATTCTGACAAAAACATTGCCGGTGTGATCAATCTGGATTTGGTTTGTGATAAACATTTGCAAATATATAGCGAAGGTTTTTCTCAAACACAAGCTTCAACATTAAATCAACACATTTTTTCTATTGCCGAAGAATTGTATCCACAAAACTTCAATTCCGAACGTAAATACGATATAATCGACGATCATTATGCGTTTATCAAAGCTGGAATTCCTGCTATACTACTCATAGATTTGGACTATCCCCAATTTCATACTACTCAGGACAGTTTATCTCAGTGTTCGGCCAGTAGTCTGACCAAGGTTGGCAATGTTTTGAAACAATTTTTCATCACGGAATAGTTTATGGAAATTATTGAAACTGGTCATGTCAAAAAAGGATTTTTTTCTTATTTCACTCAAGCCACAATTTCAATCTTTGTGATTTGTTTTTTATTATTGACCATTATAGTGGGCTGGGTTCAAACTCGCTATACTTTTCAAATTGTTGAGCCCGCAGAAGTTTCAGACCAATACGACACGGCCGTCGTCTTCGGCGCCGGTCTTCGTGCCCGTGGCACTCCCGGGTTATTTTTAGAGGATCGATTGCAAACTGCGGTCAATTTATTCCACGCCGGCCAAGTTGAAAAATTACTTCTCAGTGGTGACAACACCAGTCCCAATCACAATGAAGTGCAGGCCATGAAAAATTTTGTTTTAGATAATGGCGTACCAGAAGAAAATTTAATTTTGGATCATTCAGGCTTGAATACTTATGACACCTGTTACCGAGCCAAGCATGTTTTCAATTTAAATAACGCAGTTTTAGTTACTCAGAAATATCACTTGCACCGCGCCTTGTATGTTTGCAATACTATTGGATTAAATTCAGTCGGCGTTGATGCCAGTCTCCATGATTATCCTGGACAATTAAAACTGAATTTCCGCGAAAAAGTAGCCAGCCTGGTTGATTGGTTTGAAGTTCATATTATGAGACATCAAGCTCAGATTATGGACTAAACATAGTTAAACTTACTCTAAAATAAGCCAATTTGGCTTGTTTTTGTTTTGACAAACATTAAAAAGTGTGTTATACTGCAATATTCGTTCTTTCACCACCAACCCACTTCTAACTTCAGATCGGAGGAATCCATGGATCCCCAGGCAGTCAAAGATTACATCGCTCAGGATCCGGACATCATGAAGCGCATGGAGGAGCACAGAGATCGTCAGGCCGAGTCTATGAACAAGGAGCTTCGAGCCAAGATCGAACTTCATCGTAAGCTTGGCTTGCTGATGAATCGCTTCCCTCTGCTTCGCGAACACGTGGACAATTGGAGAAACCTTATCGGCTACATCGCTCCCAGTCTCAAACCCGAAGAGTGCACTGGCGGCAGATTCTACATGTACCAGGGCCAGCAGTTCGAACCTTTTGCTGATATCGACGGAATTCGTATCTTCCCAGCCCATCCGGCGATCCGAATCACTTACGTCTACCAGCAGACATTTTGTGATTCCAGCGGTGACTATCACGAGGAGACATTCTTCAGCCCCCTTTTGGGTTGGCGTCAGACCGTGATCGATGCTGGATACGAACATCTCCTGCCGATTATCGATGAGCATCTGGCCAAGATCGCAGAGTCCCAGCGCGAGACTCGGGAGTATTACGCCGAGTTCCAGGATGATGACGATGACGATGACAACACCTGGACCGACGAGGATGAACAGGCGGTCGATGACCTCGGCGATCACGAAGACGGGGGATGATCAACGCAACTGAATGAGAAGCGATAAACAAGCTGTATTTTTTATCATCAAGAAGGAGGCCGGATGTCTGGAACAGGGGTGACTTGTTATGTCTATCGGATTGAATATCATGGGAAACGTTTATTTCAAGCTAGATGTAGCATGTTTGTGGACTTTACAGCACAGAATGCCATGGCATTGGGGAAAGGTGTTAAAGAAGAAGTTAGACAAGCTCTAATATCTCCAATATATGTTGTCAGTAGACCGGAAAATGACCATGTGATAGAATATGTCCCGGGAATTGCTCCATTTAGATGTTGGAGACTTGAGGAAGATGAGGTTGATGAGTTTTGGGTCGGATTCAATTCCCAAGATTAATTGAATGAAAAAAGATAAAAAACTACGCGACTGAAATCAGTCGTTTTTTGATATTAAAAATCAACTTGCATTATTTACCAGTTGTATTAAAATATGAAAATTAGTCTTAATTAAAGTTATATGAATACAAAGCAAATTTTAGAGTTAGCGACTGAACTCGGCATCAAAAGCGATCTTCGCGGTTCAGACAAGGTTTATCAGAATTTAAATCGATTGCAAAAACAGTTCGACAAATTGCCGGAGGATAAGAAAGCCAAGTTTGATCAAGAAAAACTAACCGATCCATATCGGGATTCTGGAGCCCATTTTGATTCTGGACGTGAAGTTAATACTGTCAAAGCCGGCATCGATATTGATACGGCTGAATTAATGCTGGCTAAACAAGAAGGTGACGTTGATTTAGTTATTGCTCATCATCCGGTTGGGAAAAGTTTAGCTAATTTATCTGATGTTATGGATATTCAGGCTGAAATTCTTTCTCAATACGGTGTACCGATTAACATTGCCCAAGGAGTCTTGAAACTTCGTATCGATGAGGTGGCTCGCGGCATCAATCCGATCAATCATTACAAAACCGTTGATACTGCTCAAGGTTTGAATATGAGTTTTATCAATGTTCATACGCCGACTGACAATTTGGTAGCCAGCTTTCTTCGGAAAGAGATTGAGCACGCAAACTTTACCTATGTTAGTGAAATAATGGAAGTATTAAACAAGATTCCCGAATATCAGGAAGCACAAAAACGTGGCTTTGGTCCAAGATTGTTTGCTGGCTCAGAAGAAAACTACTGTGGCAAGATTGCTATCACCGAAGTCACCGGAGGCACTTCTGGTTCACCCAAAATGTATGAAAAAATGGCTGCCGCTGGAATTGGCACTGTGATTGGTATGCACATGAGCGAAGAACACAAAAAAGAAGCGGAAAAAAATCACATCAATGTTATTATTGCTGGCCACATCTCATCAGATTCACTTGGAATGAATTTATTCCTGGACGAATTGGAGCGACAAGGGATAAAAGTGAAATCCTGCTCAGGTTTAATTCGAGTCAATCGTTTAGTTCAATCAATTTTAAAAAAATTTTTATCGGTTATCGATTGTGACATTCAATAATTTACCAAATCAAAAACAGCAATCAAGTTGCTGTTTTTGAAATCAACTTATTTTTTCTTGAAGAGCATTATCAGTCCATACAAGCCACTGATACCGACTAGCGTATATACGATCCGTGACAGTGTCGACATGTCTCCAAACAAGGCTGCCACTAAATCGTATTGAAAGAGACCTATCAGTCCCCAGTTTAGACCACCAATGACCAACAGAACCATAGCAAGCATTTCCAGTGTGTTTATTTTTTTCATATGTATTTTTGTTTCTTTTTTATTAAAACTTCGACCTTTATAAATTAGTAAAATAATATTATTGTTTTTCTTTTCGAATAATCATTAAATGAGCTAAGTACATTGGGAGTCCAATGAGTACCATAGCAATCCCATTGGCTGCTCGTCTCTGATGGGTTGATTTTAGTGGGTCAAGATTTTTCCCATCCTGAACCCATTGATCATAATCCTGAAGTGATTGTTTCAACAGTTTTTGTTCGGATTCAGTTAGTTCCAGTTTTTGAATGTCTTCATTTCCGATTTTGCTATAAAGACTTTCTTCAACCATCGGTCGTTTTAGGTAATAAGCATCTTCTTGCTCAGCCTGAGTAAAAATATAAGTTTTTAGTCCCAAGTCGATTAGATTCCCAGCGCCGATCAAAAAAACGCTCAAGCCAATCAAAGTCGCCACGTATAAATAAATCTTTCTGATTAATGAATGTTTCGTCATAGGTTTTTGTGTCGTCATATAAACTTTGTTTAATAAATCTTATGAATTAATTATACAATAAAACGGTAATATTGTTAAATAATGTGAACCAAAATTTTAATCTGTTTGTCCCCAAATGTTTTGGTGAACTTGACAAAATAAGGTAAAATATAGGTAATTAGTAATTAAAAACTTGGTATTGATTTGAAATTTAATCACAAAATATGTCAAAAAAAATTTTAATCGTGGAAGATGAAAAACCAATGGCCAAAGCTCTGGAATTAAAATTAACCAGCGAAGGGTTTGAGGTCGAAATAGCGGCCGATGGGGTCAAGGCAATTGAGCTGCTGGAAAGTGGAGCGTTTGATTTAATGTTGCTAGATCTTGTGATGCCGGGTCTGGATGGCTTTGGTGTTTTGCAGCAAATAAAAGACAAAAATATAAAAACTAATGTTATTGTATCTTCCAATCTTGGTCAAGAGGAAGATTTTAAACGAGCAAAGGATTTGGGCGCCGTTGATTACTTGGTTAAATCTGACACCACTTTGGCTCAGATTGTTGAAAAAATAAAAACATATATCGGTTAATATTATGACATTGTCCACTAAAAAAATTAAAGAAATATTAGTTGGCCAAAAATATTTGTCTGCCAAAGCATTTGAGAAGATGGAAGTGGAATTACGAGGCCGAAAAGTTAGTTTAACTGATCATCTGATTTCAAAAGGGATTATTACCAAAGATATTTTAGGCCAGGCTATTGCCGAGTATTTAGATTTTCCATATGCAGATGTCAACACCAACACACCTTCTCCCGAGAAGATTCTTTTAATCCCGCAAAAATTAGCTGAGACTTATAATGCCGTGGTCTATAAGCAGGAAAAGGGGAAATTAATTATCGCCACTGACCAGCCCAGTGCCAAGTTGCAATCTATATTGCAGGACAGTTTGAAGCAGACCGTTGAACTCAATTTTTCTCTTCTCGAAGATATCGAGCCATTATTTATTCATTATCGCAAGTCATTAGCCACACGATTTGCTCAAATCCTAGAGAAAGAACAACGAGTCGCTCCTGAGATTATTGAGGAAATTTTCGCTGACGCGCTAGCGTATAAGGCATCGGATATTCACTTTGAACCTCGGGAAAAAGAAGTCGTGATCCGCTTTCGTGTTGATGGTATTCTTCACGAGGCTGGTCGAATCAACAAAGATTTTTATGACAATATCCTGAATCGAATAAAAGTTCAGGCTCATCTGAGGACGGACGAACATTTTTCTGCTCAGGATGGAGCTTTTCGTTATATCTCAGATGAGGCCAAAGCTGATCTCCGTGTTTCTATTGTTCCGATTATTGATGGTGAAAAAGTAGTGATTCGTTTATTGGCTGAATATGTCCGAGGCTTTACTTTAAACGATTTGGGTTTCTCTGGTGAAAAACAAAAAATTCTTGAGCGAGTCGCCAAGAAACCGTTTGGTATGATTATTGTTGGTGGGCCGACCGGTTCGGGTAAGAGTACCACCTTATATGCCGTATTAAAATATTTAAATTCCCCAGAAGTTAACATTGCTACTATTGAGGATCCGGTTGAGTATCGTATTGCCGGTGTGAATCAGATCCAGGTCAATCGACAAGCCGGTCTTACATTCACCAAAGGTCTACGGTCAATCGTTCGCCAAGATCCGGATATAATTCTGGTGGGAGAGATTCGTGATAAAGAAACCGCTGGAATTTCTGTCAACGCCGCTCTTACCGGACATTTGATGCTATCCACTTTTCACGCCAATGATGCCGCCACTTCTATTCCTCGTTTACTTCACATGGGTGTTGAACCATTTTTACTTTCTTCCACCTTGGAATTGGTTGTGTCACAGCGATTGGTTCGTCGACTCTGTGAACATTGTCGAGTTAGTTACCCAGAATCATTGGAAAACCTAAAGAAAAGATTACCGGAGGCAGAAAAATATTTTCAGGCGACCAATACTATGTACAAAGGCAAGGGGTGTATCTCATGTAATCAATCTGGATACCGTGGTCGTACGGGTATCTTTGAATTAATTGAAATGACTCCGGAATTAAAAGAATTAATTCTCACAAATCCATCTCGAGAGCAACTTTGGGCCGTCGCCAAGCAGGGAGGCTCCAAACCATTATTTGATGATGGGTTAGATAAAGTCAAGGCGGGGATGACCACACTTGAGGAAGTGCTTCGCGTTGCCAAGCCAGAATAATTATTATGGCTAAAGCAAAAAGTAAAAAAGTCACAATCAAAAAAAAGAATCAAAAAAAAGCAAAGTCGTCGTTAAAGATTCTAAAATTTTTAGAACGAGCCGTTAGGCCACTGCTCAATTTTGGTATTGGTGAAGATAAGATGTATTTTGTTGAGAATCTATCAATGTTGTTGGCCGCCAGTATTGATATCGAAACTGTGCTTCGGGCTCTACGTCCGGAGATTAAAACCAGACGTATGCAGACTTTGGTCGATCGTATGATTATTCAGGTCGGTGAGGGTATGCCCATTTGGAAAGCCTTGAATGAATCTCACATTTTCCCAGCTTATGTTATTGCCTTGCTCCGGTTGGGTGAGGAAAGTGGTACTTTGAGTCAAAATCTTAATTCCATTGCTTTGCAAGAGCAAAACGACAAGATGTTCAAGTCAAAAATTCGCTCGGCCATGCTTTATCCTGTTTTTGTGTTAGGTCTGACTTTTATTATTGGACTTGGTGTCGCTTGGTTTATTTTACCCCGTTTATCGACCGTTTTTAAATCACTCAAGGTTGATTTGCCATTCATTACCCGAGTTTTTATGAATATAGGCGAGTTTTTTCGTTTGTATGGTAGTATCGCTGTTCCGTCTATTATTATTACGTTTATATTGATTATTTATTTTGTTTTCTTTTTTCCTAAAACAAAAATTATTGGCCAAGCGATTTTATTTCAAGTTCCAGGTGTCAGCACTTTGATCAAGGAACTAGAATTAGCTCGCATGGGATATATTATGGGTTCATTGCTAGAAGCCAGTTTACCCATAAACGAGGCGTTATCATCACTTCAAACGTCAGCTTCGCATTATCGATTTAGAAAATTGTATAGTGCACTAACCTTGGGGATTACTGATGGAGAGTCATTCCAGCAAGTTTTTTTAGATTTTAAAAAATCCAGAAAATTGATTCCAACATCAATTCAGCAAATGATAATTTCCAGTGAAAGATCTGGTAATTTGCCAGAAACATTTATAAAAATTGGCGAAAATTTTGAAGCCAGAACAGAAAATACTACTAAAAATTTAGCTGTAGTTCTTGAACCAATATTACTGGTTATTGTCTGGTTGGGGGTTTTATTTGTCGCTTTAGCTGTCATTTTACCCATATATGGGCTGGTTGGTAATTTTAATCGAGTCTAAAATGAGTCATACCAAGGGATTTACATTAATTGAAGTGCTACTCAGTGTTACACTGATTGCCATACTGGCCGCTTTTACTACACCGGTATATCTTTCATTTTTTTTGAGCAATGATGTGGCTCTTGTTACCAGCGATCTTGCTTCCAGTCTTCGTCGTGCTCAACTTTTGTCTCGATCCGGAGCTTCAGACAGCCCTTGGGGTGTGGCGATTCAAAATCAGCAAATTATTTTATTCCAGGGCACTACCTATGCGGCTCGTGACACAACCTTTGATGAGATTACGACATTTGGTTCGATTATTGATGTCACCGGCATTACCGAGGTTACATTTAGCCAATTGTATGGAATCCCATCGACAACTGGGGCGACCACTTTTACGTCAGCGGAAAACAATGTTAGCAAAACTATCACAATCAATGAAATCGGTCTTGTTTCCTACTAAGAAGCAAGGTTTTACTATTATTGAGGCATTACTGGCTGGGGCAGTATTGTCTCTTTTTGTTGCCACATTTTCGACTGCTTTTATCGACGCTCAAAAAAGTGTTCAGCTTGCCGGTAATCGTTACCGAGCCGATCTTGTAGCCGAAGAAACATTTGAAATACTTCGTAATATTCGTGATGATGCTTGGAATGAAATCGAATTTACCCAAACCGGTTTGCAGCTGACTGCCGGTCAGTATGAATTCCTTGGTGAAGGAACGTCAGATGTGGTAGATGTCTATACTCGATATCTGACATTTTCAGATATTTGTCGCGATAGTTCTGATAATTTGGCCACTTGTCCTGGTGATCACTCAGATGTTCACAGCAAACAAGCTACCGTTACGGTCAGTTATGACAAATGGCCAGGGGTAAATATTGATATTGTCAAAACAAAGTATTTCACCAATTGGGGTTCCACCAATTGGACGCAAACCGACTGGATTGGCGGCTCGGGCCAGACCCAATGGGTAGATACTACTATGTATGATAGTAGTGACAGTATCAATGATACGATTGCAGACCAAATTTCTCTTGGACAGGACAGCGACGGGGAGTCAGCTTATACCTGGCCTTTTGATACTTCGACCAATTATACTTACGACAATACAAAAATCGAGGTTACCGGCGGTTATACCGAGCTCATAAACGGCGGTGGAGGGAATTCTGGACAAACTTTGGATGATGGCTTTGAATATACGACCGCCACCAGCTTTGATTGGACTTTTACAACACCTGGAAATTATACTTATGACAATACAAAGATTGAAATAACCGGTGGCTCAGCCGAATTACATTCTGGTACAACCACAGTGTCCGGATCCACGACCAACTCTGAGTTTATTTCTAATTCCAGTGGTTGGACTTTCGGTACTTGGGACAACGGTGGCGGTGAGGTTACTCCAACCGGTACCTGGCAATCAACTGGAGGTGATCCGGCCGGTTATGTAAATATAAACGTTCCTTCCAACTCTAGAAATGACACGGTTGGTGGTTTTTGGCAGCAACCAATAAGTATTACTGAAAATGGAGCCACCGTTACCTGTAAGTTTGACTGGAGTGTCGTTCAGTGGACAGCTCCGAGCGGTATGGACGATTATCAACTTTATGTTTTTCTTGATTCAGCCGCTGGAGCGCCGACTATTGGGACTCAGGTTTGGGCTTCAGGGACTCGTGCCGGCACCACCAGCTGGTCAGGAATTCAAAGCATAGATTGTTCTTCCATTGCTTCGACCTCAGGAACTTATTATTTCAAACTGGCGGTTTGGAATGATTCTCCCAATGCCAACACCGGCCCAATAATTTCTGGATATGACAACGCTAAGGTTACTTGGGAAAAGTTAGTTTCAGGTAGTTATCCTACCGATAATTCGTCAATTTATCCGACGGTGTCACATTCAATCGAAGATGTTCAAAGCTGGAATAGCTTTACCGAGACTGCCACCAAAAATGGTGGAGAGATATATTATCAACTATCAGATGACAATGGTGCTACTTGGCAGTTTTGGAATGGCTCAGCCTGGGCCGCTGTAGTTGGTGCTACTGATTACAATATTGCTTCGGTCGTGGATACAAATATCAGTACTTTTTCTATTTTAAATAACCAAATATCCTTCAAAGCCTTTTTGTCCAGTGACGGCACCCAATTGGTTCAGCTCGATAATGTAAATGTCGGATTTACTCCACCAACACCGGTTTGGTCTTTTAATACCTGGGATGTTAACCCTGGTGAAGTCACTCCGACTGGAACAAGGCAAACCTCAAATGGTAATCCAACCAGTTTTGGAGATATTGCTTTTATTGCCGGCAGCAATGATCAGGTTGGAGGTTATTGGGAACAACCCTTTACCACCACCGATCCCAATCCAAATGTTAGTCTTGATTTTGATTACAAAGTTTTAGATTTCAACGGCACTCCAAACGTGGCTCAAATCCGAATTTATATTGATACGGCTTCTGGCACCCCGACGACACAGGTTGGCAGTTCAATTTCCGTCACTGCAGAGGAGGCCTGGACGGGCGCTAGTACAATAGACGCTGCCTCAGCCGTGACTACTGCCGGGACATATTATTTGAAGATTGCTTTTTGGTTGGAAACTCCGCCAACAGCGACCGGACCATTCCAAATTGGTTTTGACAATGTTGATCTTCAATGGTTTGTTGGCAGCTACGCCAGTGATTCTCCAACAATTAATAATTCAACATCATTATCATTATTTATCATTGACAGTTGGAGCGGTTTTTCTGAAGTGGCCATCAAAAATGGCGGTGAAATTTATTATCAGTTGTCTGATGATGATGGCACAACCTGGTATTATTGGGATGGGGCTATTTGGTCAGCGGTAGTTGGTGCAACTGATTATAATACGGCTGTTGATGTCAATTTTTATATCGATCAATTTTCTGCCACCAATCAAAAGTTGATGTTTAAAGCTTTTTTGGTTAGTAATGGCAGTCAATTTATCAAACTGGATTCTGTATCTGTTTCATATAATCTTCAATCATTGAATTATTATGGCAATCGCTTTGTTATTGAAAATACCATCGGAGCCGGCGTGCTCAGCAGTAGCAGCGATTGGATCGATTTTCGTTTTACGGCTCAAAACACAAATAGCGTAAATGCTCTACGTGTTTATTTGGAGCAAGAAAAAGGAATCAGCCCCACATACCAATATGGATTGCAAAGTGACAATGCCGGAGAACCATCAGGCGCATGGCTTGGTTCTACCAACTCGGCTTATGGCTATTATCAAGCGACAACTACCGGTTGGCAGACAATTTCATTGAATGAAAATGCCAGCTTGACCGCCGGAACAACATATCATTTAGTGATTCTATATCAAGTTGGAACAATTAATGCCGCCAACTCAATCGAGTTGAGAGTATCCCAGCCGGACAATTTTCTTGAGCCATTTGATAATGCTGACAATTTAGACCAAAACATTTTAACTTCCGCTGATAGCGGTACGACTTGGACCCCAGAAGGTTGGCAGCCAATCTATGTTTTGGATTTTATTGATACAACACATGAGGGCAACCCGTATCATGGACTGACAGAACGCCAGATTTATGGCACCGCTTTTTATGGCGAAGAAATTACGATTGGTGCTGATAGTCAGATTGTGTCCAATGTTGGTTTTTTTGTCTCAAAGAATAATGAGGGACCGGCAGATAGCCTTCATGTTACTTTGTATGATGTCACCAATGCTACTTCATTAGCCACCGGGATCATTGGCACGGATGCTGACATCAGTAGTCAATCATATGGATGGCAGACTTACACCTTTGTCAATCCTATTACTCTGGTTTCTGGTAATTCATACCGAGTCTTCTTGTCATCTCCTGGTTCTGTTTCTCAAAAACATTATTTGGTCAAATCTATTTATCATGACAACACTGCAGTCTTAAACGGTGTCAACTTTGGCGGCAATTCCGCCTATTATACAGCCAGTACTGATAGTGGTACGAGCTGGTCTTCCGGTGATGACAACCTAGATATTGGCGGCTTTAGATTTGCTGTTACTATTTTTGAACCATTTGGCTATCTAATTTCGTCGGCCTATGATATGGGCGGGGGGATGTCAGTACAAGTTATTGAATGGGATGAAAATGTTGCCAGCTGTGATCCCAATTGTGATATCAAAGTCCAGCTTAGGTCTGCACCCGATAACGTCGGCAGTCCAGGAACCTGGACCGATTGGTTTGGTGCTACCGGTTCAGGAACATATTTTACTGATCCAAATGGCTCGTTGGTTCCAATTGATCTAAATGGTAATCAGTGGGTACAATATCGGGTTGAATTATCGAGCGATGCCGGTGATACTCCGTTATTGGAGGAAATTCGGGTTAATTACAATTAAATTATGAAAAAAAACAATCACAATTCAGGCTTTACTTTGATTGAACTGATATTATATATTGGCATTCTTTCGGTTATTATGGGTGCCGTTGCTACCTTATTATTTACCTTTATGCAGCTTCGGGCTAAAAATCAAGTGATTGGAGAGGTTGAAGGGCAAGGAACTGCAGCGATTGAGTATATTTCTCAAGGGATTAGAAATTCTCAGGCGATCACTTCTCCAACGATTGGCACCAGCGGATCAAGTTTAATCTTGGACGTGGTTGATGCTGGGAATGATCCCACCACCTTTAGTTTGAGTGGTACAACTCTCCAGGTTCAGTTTGGCGCTGGTTCAGCCATTGATCTCAATTCATCAGTTGTAGAAGTTTCTGGTCTTACATTTTATAATTATTCCCGTGATAATACACCAGGGTTGATTCTCGTTGAGTTTACTTTGACTCACGTCAATCCAGAAGGTACACAAGAATATGAATATCAAAAAACATTTACTACCGCTGCCAGTCTTCGTTAGTTGCCGGAATTCTCGTCGTTTACAGCAAGGATATGTCGCCTTGATCACGGTTTTGATTGTCGGTATGGCCGGGGCGGCGATTGCCGTTTCTGTTTTATTACGCGGTATTTCAATGACAAAAAATTCAATTATTATAAGTCAATCAGTTCAAGCCAAGGCGTATGCCGATACCTGTGCCGAGGAGGCACTTGAGCGAGTTCGCAAAAACAGCACCTATACCGGAACCGCCGCCATTAATTTTTCTTCTGATTCTTGTTCTTATACGGTCACCAATACCGGAGGAACGGCTAGACAGATAGATTCAACTGGTACAGTTAATACACTAGTTCGCGATGTTCAGGTGCTACTGACTGATGTTGATCCGATTACAGTTTCAGACTGGCAAGAGGTCACGAATTAATATTTCAAATTTACTCAGTTGGTTGATGTGTTATAGATAAAAATGTGTTATAATATATCTGAAGAATAAAATGTGAATTATGTTTAAACAAAAAGGATTTACCTTGTTGGAAGTTTTACTTGTAGTGGCCATTATTGCTATTTTGGCTGGTATTGTGATCCTTGCCCTTAATCCTGCAAAACAATTAGCTGATACAAATAATAGTCAGCGTTGGGTTGATGTCAACACTATTTTGAATGGTGTTTATCAATATTCCATCGACAATAATGGCGAGATCCCAGCCAGCATTCCTAATGCTGGTGACTGTGAAGGAGCTATTACCTATGAAATTTGTAACACCGGATCTGGATGCACTGGGTTGGTTGATCTGTCCGTCCTTACCAATAGCGAACTTTATTTAACTGCAATTCCTCAGGACCCAACGGGAGCGACTGCCAGTGGTGCTGGTTATCATGTTATAAAATCAAACAATAATCGAATTACCGTGTGTGCCCCTGATGCTGAATTGAGTGAAACTATTGAGGTAACACGATAGTAAATTATAAATATTTAATCACTTATGCAAAAACAAAAAGGATTTACTTTATTGGAAGTATTGTTAGTAGTGGCCATTATTGCTATTTTGGCTAGCATTGTGATTCTCGCGCTTAATCCTGCAAAACAATTAGCTGAAACCAGAAACAGCCAGCGCTGGGTTGATATCAATACTATTCTCAATGCGTCATATCAATATGCTCTGGATAATAATGGTACTGTTCCAGCCAGTATTACCACGTCGGCCACAGAGATTTGTATGACCGGTGGTACCTGTACTGGATTAATTGATTTATCAGTCTTGACTGCGAGTGAAGAATTTATCACCGCCATACCAACAGACCCAAGTGGTACTTGTAATGCCAATGGAGTTTGTTATGAGATCTCCAAGTCAGTCAATGGTCGCATAACCGTTTCCGCTCCCGACGCTGAAGAGAGTGCGACAATTAGTGTTACTCGTTAATTTCTACTAAAATAGCCCAGTGAAGGAGTTTATTTATTGACAACGGTCTTGACAGTCTTGACTCTCAGTAGTTTCTTTATAAAATATAAAAGCCATTAGAATATTAATGGACTTTTTTTATCTCAAAATTATTTGTATGGTTGTGGCGGATTATCAAATGTAATTTCCGGTGTGTCATTGTTTATTATTCGATGTGGAATCCCCAGCTTTTTTTCATAGATTAGACCAACCGGACCAAAGATTGCTTTAGAATAATCCAAATCAAGTCGTTTTGTTATGGTTTTAACCGTTGCTTCATCCTTGGCTTCAATTTCCAAGTAAGGATCCAAGCCTGGCCAGGTATCAATTTCCAGCTCCACATCACCCAGTCTCCAACTTTCACGTTTTGTCTCTTGATAAGATTTCTTTTTAGCTCCCATTGATTCCAAAAGTTTAATTCCTTCATCGAAATCATTGATGATCAAAAAAATTTCTTGTTGGTTATTGATTGTGTCCTTGGTTTTTTTTTCCCAACCCAAATACCGTTTATAGCTCAAAGTGATTTTATCTCCCTCATCTCTGATTCTCATCCATCCGGAAGTATCGTCTTGAGGTGGAAAAAAATTTACTCTACGCATCAAAGTTTCCGGTCGAACCAATTCAGCCCCGATTTCTTGCAGTCGGTGACGAATGTCATTTGTGTTGATATCAATAAATGTGGCTTCAAACTCTGTTTTCATAATATTGTTAACAATAATCTTCAAGAAAGCTTTAAGTTAAGCGCATAAAGTATTACAACTTGTAATGGCTGCGCCAGCCGTAGCTCGATGCAATCGAGCGAAGGCTGGTGCCGAAGAGAGGACTTGAACCTCCACGGGGTTGCCCCCACATGGCCCTGAACCATGCGCGTCTACCAGTTTCGCCACTTCGGCTAATAGTCTTGGGCTGACTGGACTTCTTGCCAGAGGACGAGTCCGTCCTTCGGCGGAGAACCAGCGACCGCCATGTAGCATATGTTACATGGCAAGAACGCCCCTTTACCCCGCAGTAAAAATTAAATAAAATGGTCGGAGTAGCCGGACTTGAACCGACGACCTCACGCCCCCCAGGCGCACGCGCTACCAACTGCGCTATACTCCGGTATATTTAAGTTCGGGACCAGGCACACGCGCTATCAATTACGCAACAGCCAGAAATCTTTTTATATTCTACCTCATATTTATAAGTTTTTCAAGTCAAAAAAACCTCTGTGTTAAGAGGTTAAAAGTAGGAGACCATTTCAATCTCCGGTCCCAATTTTATTGAGATTGGCGAACCGGGTTCAGCATTATAAAATTCTCCATCAATAAAAAATGTTCTTTCATCTTCAGGTGTCAATTCAAAGGTGAATACCGGTCTATTTAGGAACAAATCTCCTGGAGGCACATAGCTACCGCGGACGGTTACTGGAATTAGCGGAGACAGAGCCCAAGGTGGAATCGAATAACACAGCGCATAAAACTGGTTGCTTTCCGCTCGGCCCACAAATGGTTCAATTCCAAAGAGGAGACTTTCCGTTACACTGCAAACCACACTGAGTGGATTGTTCTGAGGCAATAGCAAATTGTTGGCTGACATTTTAGCCTTGAATTGATGAATCAATTTTGCGTGTTTTCTGGGAACTTTGATCAAGCTTGCAATCGCACCCAGGCCAACATGTTTTAAACCATTAAGAAATGATTTTCCTTCTGAGTCATACAATTCAATTACTCGATTGATCGCTCCCATGATAAAAATAAAGCCATAGTGAGTTTCTTCTCGATTTTTATCAGCATTGGTAAAGGTGATTTGCAAGGGTCTCAATTTACGCAGCGGCAACTGCTCAAATGGCGATTGCACTACCCGTTGAAAAATATCTTCCGGCTTTTCTTTCCGCCAGCCCAGCCATTGGAAAATTGCTTTTTGTGTACCACCACCCAGCAATATGATCTTTGGGATGTATTTGATTCTTCCACGCAAGAACTCATAGATGACAATGTTGACGATTTTTTGAGCTGTTCCATCTCCACCGAAAACAAAAATAAATTTTACACCATATTCATTGATCAGTTTCAAAATTGTTGGTTTGATTTCATCAACATGATTTGTCATGTTAAACGACATAATGTCTTCATAAAGTCTACTTCTGGACAGTTTATGTAACGGTGCCAACTGTTTGTAACCCTTGCCCGCTTTGGGGTTGACCATTACTCCATATTCAATGTCCATTCCGAGCTCCTTTCTGGAGAATGTTTTGAAAATTGTTAAATGACACATTGACCATATATTACTCTATTTCCTTGATGTTTGCAAATAAAAAACCTCCAGAATGGAGGCTTTTTTTTATCTTAAACCGTTCGATAAATAAGAGCTTCATCCGCTCGTTCCCAGTCAAACAATTCTTCATCTTTGAACCAGATCTTAATTTCTCGTTCCGCTTCTGCCACTTCTCCGGATGCATGAATTAGGTTTTGAATTGGCCGGCCTGATTGATCAGCCATTTTGAATGAGTCGATTGAATAATCTCCGCGAATAGTACCTGGTTCAGCATCTTGTGGATTTGTACCACCAACCAATTTTCTGATTTTGGCTACTGCATTATGTCCTTCAATACATATCGCAATGACCGGAGACATGGCAATGTATTCCATCAGTTGATTACGAACGCGTTGTCCGATTTCCATGGCGGTTTCAGTCACTTCATCACCTCGTTTTTTTGCGGCTTCAATCGCTTTTTCACCGACACTCAAAAGCCATTTTTCATCATTGGCATAATGTTCACCGGCAATTTCCTGAGTTGCCTTGACCACCTTCAAACCAATGATTTTTAGTCCGCAGCGCTCAAATCGGCCAATAATTTCTCCCACCAAAGCTCTTTGTACACCATCTGGTTTGATGAGAACTAGAGATTTTTCTTTCATAAAATTTAAAATTATGGTTAAAACGCTTTTATTATAGCGAAGAATTAAGCGCTTGTAAACCATGCTATTGACAAAATTAACTCATTATGTTAAAAAGTAGTGTTCAAGACCCAAAACAGGAGGACACGAATGGAGCTACTCAAAAAGCAACGAATTTGGTCAAAGTACACGACTTTTTTGGTTATGCTGGGTATTGGTTTGTTTTTCTCACCTTATATCAGTATTTTCAATGAATTTGGCGTATTTGTTACCGGAGGGGTTGCAGAAATTTCGCGCAGTGATCAAGGGTTTCTCAGTTCTTTACCAGCTCTTCTATTGATTGCCAGTGTTACCTTTATCATTTCAATGACCATCTTTTTGTTGTTCAAGTATATCTTGAGAGTAAATGTTGGTGGGCATGCTCTGGATGATATTTTTGCTTTGCATCAAGATGCAGATTATCACTTCCAAAATTTTGTCATTCTGATTGCCTTGGAAGAGGTTGTGGCTCGATGGCTGTTTCTTGGGGTTCTTCCCGAGATGTTCCCAGCCAGTGGTACAGTTGGCTTTTACACCTTCTTGATTATCGGAAATAGTTTGTGGAGTTTGATCCATCTGTTGAATTTCAAAGATAGAAAAGATAAGCGAAAAATCTATATGGTATTGCCCCAGTTTATTGTCGGTGTCTTCTTTTCGTATATCTTTGTGAAGCACGGATTGGTCGCTTCTATTGTAGCTCACTTGGCTTACAACACCATCCTTTTTGCTGCCACCAAGGTCAATGTGTATCGTTTGAAAGAGGCGATCATTGATTTTATAATCATTGGTGTGACCATCTTCCTAGCTAGTATTTTGAGTGCTAAGTCAGTCTTTGATATTGTGCCTTGGTTCAATGGGGTTTATGACTCTGCTTCACTTGCCGATTGGAAGGTTGTTGATTACATCTGTGTTTTCCTGAGTATGGGATCAATTCTTTCTCTAATCTTCAATCTTCTGATGTATGATGCCGGTACTGATGACACGAAACTTGACAATGTTAAAATGTTCGAGGCCATTATTATTGGAGTACCTTCTATTGTGGTTATTATTATTGCTTCCAATGGCATTCTCGCTTTGTTTATTGATGGCTTGCTGATGAGAGGTATTGTCATTACTTTACTTTTGAGCTTGCTAGGTAAAAGTCCCTCAGTTTCTGGCGCCATGAAGCGGTTCTGGACCGGTCTGGCGACGACATTTATTCTAATCGTTGGCATTGTCAGCGTTGGATTCTGGTCTGGCTTATTGATCGCCGGTGTAGTGATGATTTACAATCAGTGTGCCAGCATGTTGAGCAAGGAATTTTCTTCGTAAAATGGTTAACAAACCATTTTTTTTATTTTTCAAGATAAAAAATAAATTGATCTAATTATTCTAATTACACTAATTTACCTAAAGTAATGCCAATTATTCCAACTTTCTGTTTACTTTAATAAAAATAGAATTGAAAATCAAATTTAATTCTCTTGCTTCCTGCAATAAAATATTAATTTCTTCGTTTAGTCTTGGGGTGGCAATTTTTAGCATTCGTAAAAAATGTTTTGTTTCTCTGCTTTCCTTTTTACAAAACCCAATTTTATTTCTGAAGTATTTTGGTGAGACAGCATCATCTGCCTCGCAATAGTTTGCTCCTATACTAGTTCCAGCCGCAACAAGTTGAGGAATTAGTCTCTGAGTAACAGGATTATAAGGTATAATTTTTGCAAGTTTAATGATTTGCTCTCCAAAAGATGCAGTTCTTTCCTCCAAGTCATATTTACGACTATTATTTTTTTCTTTGTTTGACATTTGTTTATTGGTTATTATTTAGAGTAATTAGATTAATTAAGTTAATTAGAATAATTTCTATAAATATTGATTCCATCGCTTTCGAGTTTAATTGTTCCCTCAAAATCATTTCTCAATATTGGCATTCCAATTCGTTCTAATCTTTTTAATGTAATTAAATGCGGATGACCAAAGCTATTGTTCGTTCCAACTTGGATTATTGCCAACTTTGGATTGACAGCTTGTAAAAAAGCTTCGCTGCTGGATGAATTACTCCCATGATGTCCTAATTTCAGAACAGTTGCTTGTAAATTAATATCACGTTCAATCAGTTCTGCTTCCACTTCTTTTTCTGCATCTCCGGTAAATAAAAATGAAGTCTGATCGTAAATTAATTTAGTCACAATAGATGAGTTATTAACTTCTTCAAATCTTTCATGAGTAATGTCTCTATTTGGATACAAGAAATCCAGTTCGGTCTTGTCAGCCAGTCTCAATTCAAACTCCTTGGTTACCACAAACAATGGGATGTCTTGTTCTTCAATTAAACTAAGCCAAATTACATACTCTCGGCTTGGATAAATCACGCCAGTATAGTAAACCGATTGAACTTCATAGCGTTTTAGGACTTCAATTAAACCCACAATATGATCAGCGTGAGGATGGGTGAGAATCATAATGTCGATTTGATGGTCCCAAAAGTCCATGGTTTCGCCAAGTTCACTTAGAACTTTATTATCTGGTCCGCCGTCTATTAATATGTCTGTTTGATCCGGAGTTTTAATATATATGGAATCTCCTTGGCCCACATCTAGAAACGATACTGACAATAACTTTTCACCTTCGACTGTCGGACTGATATTTTGTAGCAGAAAAAAAATTTGATTATGAAAATACCAGTATGAAATTGATACCGAAATTATGAATAAGCTAATGAATAAGATTCTCTTGTGTTTGTACATATTTTTTCTTTTTTATTAAATAAAAAATGAGCAGATAACTACTGAGCATTAAATAAACATTGAAATGAATATTGATTGAAGCCCATATCCAAGATGAAAAAACATTCACAATTTGAATAATATATTCCATCATTAGCCAGGAGATGTGTCCGATTGCTTGTCCCAGGGAGATTGAAATGGCTCCAAAGATTACTTGAATAAATCCTACTAGCATAATTGGGGGAATTATCGACAAAATCAACAAGTTGACAATCGGGGCCACGATTGACAGCCGCCCAAATTGATAGAGAATCAATGGAGTAGTTAAAATTATGGCTGATATGGTGCAGACAAAATTTTCTTGGATCCCAAATTTTGGAGTTACCCACTGAAAATATTTACTGACAATTGGCTCAAAATATATGAGACCAATAGTCGCCATGAATGACAATTGAAAGCCAGCGTCATCTCGCAGAATTTTTGGATTGATGAGACACATTAGCGTGGCGCTGTAAATTAGAATGTTAGTCGTAGAAGATTTTCGTCCCAAATATTTTACATACAACACTAACATACCCATAATACTGGCTCGCACTACGGCGGCGCTCATTCCCGCTAGAATTGTGAATGCGATTATGGTAATTAATATCAGCCAAAAAGCTTTTTTCCTTGGTATGTACAAAGCCAAGGTTAAATTCATCAGAATCGTGGCAATTATTGTTATATTATAGCCGGAAATGGCAATTATATGAGTGATCCCAGTAGTATTGAATTTGTCTAGCAGATTTTGAGGGATTCCCGTTCTTGTCCCAAGCAAGATTCCGGATAAAAAAGCCGCCTGTGGCTCAGGGATAGTTTTGTTAATAATATTCTCGATCTTTTTTTTAAAATTTAATATTGCCGCCAGAACATAATTACCTTGATTGGTTGCGATTACTTGAATTCTCGGTTGATAACAGGTCGCATAAATATTGTAACGTGCTAAATATCGATCATAACGAAAATTTTCAATTGGTTCGGGCTTTACGATTTTGCATTCTACCTGAATTTTGTCACCATAGTTGTATTTGGGATACAAACTATTTTTTATCAATATTTTTCCGCGCACATTACTGATTTGCTTATTTATAATTATGAATTCTGTCTCAGCTGTCAATTTTACATGATCACTTCGAGTGTCAACTTCTGATATTATGGCTTCAAAAGTTATTTTTTGATCAATATAGTATGCAATATGGCCTGTATTTATGGTGGGGATGTCGATTTGCAGGCGCCAGATACCAATGATTAAAGCGAATAGGAGTACGGCCATCATTTTTTGTCGAATAATCAGCAGGGCAATTGGAACAAAAACACACAGTACATATATAAAGTGGGAATTAATTAAAAAATAATTGCTAATAAATATACCAGCCAAGAAAAAGAGCCAAAAGAAGAAAATTTTGCTGGACTTATTCATAACAGTTTATAAATTAGTTTTTGATCAAAATAAGTTTGTGGGATCTGGCCAAAGTTATCTGGGAGATTGTGTTTAGTGTGGTTGTTGATGACATAGTTGAGAGCACGCTCAAGATTATACTCATCATTAAAAATTCTTCTATAAAAACTCTGCTGCCAAATTGAGTTTGCATGTCGTCTATATGTCGAAACGTTATAACTTCTCCCACCCAACCGACTGCCTGGCAGTCGGGTTGGGTTGGGAGATTCGCCTGTCTGCTTGATATCTCTGGCCGTTCAATATTTAATCAACTGGATAATTTTTGAGATATTATTTTTGTCATTGCTAGTTTTTATTATCATGTGCACATGTGTTGGCATGATTGCCCAAGACAAAAGATCGAATCGCAACTTTTTTGATCGTAAATTGTGTTATCCAATAGTATCTCAGCAAATTTTGTGTTATTGAACAACGGATATTTGTAGAAAACATCAATGGTCACAAAGTATGGTAACTCATTATTTTTCTTGATGTTTTTCATGTCTTAATTATAAGAGAAAAAAAAGACAACACTCAGTAAAATGTTATCCTTTTTGCACAAGATTGAATTTATAAAAGTATTTTTGCCAGTTTTAGTACCAAAATTTGTTTATTCAGTTTTTTTTATTTCATTGCCAAATAAAGTATCGTCACTGACTTTTATCAACTCATTGAAAAATCCTTGCCAGTACTGTTTTTGTTCATCCTGAAAATTATCCGGCGTCAAAGAAAAAGTATATTGTTCGGTTTTCGCATTGCCTTGAATAATTGATTTCTCATCAACGAAATATACGTTGCTTAGACATTTGTTAACTGCCTGCGGTTTGAAATTTTCATCAAACAGACTGGTTCCGATAAAGTTGTCTGGCTGATTATAATTTTCCTGCTCAACCATTTGCAGTAGTGTTGGCGCCAAATCAATGTGACTGGCTACATTTGGGAAATTAACGTTGTTGTCACCTGGAAAGATCATGGTCATAGGCAGGCGATTGTAAAGATAAAAATCTTCCAGTGTGCCATCAGTAAAATTATAGTATCGATGATCGTTGTGTAGTAGAATAATTGTATTATCCAACACCCCGAGCTTTTCCGCTTTGGCAAAGAAATCTTTTAGCATGTCATCGGTTGATTTCAAGAAACCAAAATAATTTCGTAGGGTTTCTTCGTCTATTTCAATTGAATCAAAATTATCGTTAATTGATCCTTGAAATGGTGTGATTGTAAAGCCGTTTGTTTGTTTATGATAGTCAATTAATTCTTGATTGTGAGGTGAATGGCTGTTAAAGGTAACCACATATGCAAAATATGGCTTATCTTCGGCCTGTGTTAGTGTCAGCATTTTGTCTAGAACTACGCCATCATAAGCTTTTTTCTTGATCGGTGGTGTTTGAAAAATATTATTAAAACCCCATTTTGGTGCCAAAACATCTCGGCGCCAGAATTCCGGTTCATTGGCATGGAAAAAATACGTTTCATATCCATATCTTTCTTGTAAAACCTGAGGTAGACAATAATAGTCTTTATCTAAATGAGAATATGGAATTGGTTCGTATGAATCAGGCCAAAAACTGCACAAGGTTGAAAACTCCGCATTTATGGTTTCGCAACTATTGGCGTAAAAATTTTTTACAGTTGGATGTGTCTCCATTAAAGACTTGAGAAATGGCATTACAGAGGGTTCATTGTCCAGTGCAAACTGTCCGATTGATTCTAGCTGAATTACGATCACGTTGGGTTTATCCGTGAGCTTAGGTAATTCTTGAGTTGACGATGTTTGACTAAGTTTTTTTATTTCTTGATAAAGTAATTTCGTTTTTGCTAAGTTATTTGCCTCTATATATTCCGATTTTTCGAGAAAATTTGTATTTATAAGTGGAGTTTTATTATTCAGATTTTTTGCCAGTAGTGTGTTGTATACATGTCCCCAAATACCTAGATCAATGGTTTGTTCACTGACATTCCACCATGAATCTTTGGGTCTTTGTGCCGTATAGTTGGTCCACCAAAAAGCTAACAGATTTACACCGACAAAAGCGACAACGATTAGAGCCAGTACCGCCCAATTACGTTTATTCTTGTATAAAATAGTTGTATTTTGAAATAAAACCTCTCCTTTCGCCGCTTCTCTTTTTGTATCGTATTTTTTTATAGTAAAAACGATTGCAACAAAAGTGATTAAGGAAAATAAGTATAATGAAATGGGCACTAAAAAGAAATAATCACTCAAAAGAGACAGCAAAGATGTGTTTATCTGTTCAACTCCGGTTCCTTTTAATGAAGTGAATGTATCAAAAATCTTAAAATAGGCAAAGTTCACCAATGTAAATAAAAAGTAAAGACCAATAAGAAGATAATTGATAATTTCCCACACCAATCCTCGGAAAAAATGAATAAATAAAGTGTAGCTGAGAACTCCAAACAATAAAAACAAAATCGATAGTAACGTTACGCTGCTATCGAGTAATAAAAAATAAATATAAAAATAAATAGTATTCAGCACTATCAAAAAAAGAGAAAATAATGTGTAATTTTTTATTTTTGTTTTTATCATTGGAAAATTTTTGTTTACAAATATATTATACCACAATTACTTATTCCATATTTGAAGTATCAAAAAATAGCACATGTTTATGCTATTTACAGATTAGATTTTACCAGTTAGGTCTTACTTGATCGGCAACCATACGAAGAACCAGCAATACCGCTGAAAGCACACTAGGAATTACCAAGAGCGGCAGCCAGAAGTTCGCAACCATCAGCGCAATCGTCACCGAAAAGTGAATCGGGTATTTACGGATGACCTTACCCCAAAGTCCGCTTCCCAGACCTCTTCGCAGTCTTCGCAGAAATCGACTCAATGTTTTCATGTTGCACTCCTGCAGTGGTGGTAATTGCTGGAAGGAAAAGATCGGACTATGTATTTTATAGTATTTTACTAGTTATGTCAAGGTAAACAAAAAAACGAAGTTATTACTTCGTTTAGGTGAGACATGATCGTTCTAGTCGTTTGTGACGACATCTACTTCATAGTCTCTAATGTATTTGGAGCACTTCTCCCTGCGTCCATCGGGGACAGAACATTGACGCTCCGCAATCAACAGTTCAGAACAAGGCAAAGGTCGTTTTCAAACATGTCGTGCTTTGTCCTGATCGTATATTCCAAAGTCGGGACATGCGATGCATCGTCTTGAAACAGGGGTTCCGTAGTCCCACGAGATTGCGGAAACATTCGCTTATTCGTCACAGTGCAAGAGCCCGGTCGTTTTTAGTTTTCTGAGAGTAAATCGGGAACATGCAACAATTCATTATATAACAGGAGCCAGAACGTTCCCGATTTACTGTTTATCGAAGTGGTACGAGAACAACAGCTTTCTCGTTCGAGTGAATATCCAGAGGTTTGTTCTCGTTTATCTGCTGATTATGTAATGGATAATTTTGAGACAGTTAATAGGTTTTTAAACACATAATAACAATCGTTGCAGAGACGATGGCAAATTACCGATTACGTTCTTCCAGGCGAGTCCACTCACGCCACAGCCATTCTACAAACTTGGTGACCGTTTTCCATGAAGCCATGCGATGAATGTGACCGTTGGAATAGATAGAGATCATCTTGCCTTCATCCTTTGGCGTGAGAGCTTTGAGCTTTTCTTCCAAAGTACCCATATCATTTTCATCAAACTTTTCATAATCAAGAGCCAAACACTGATGCATTAGGTCTTTGACCCAAGCTTCATAGTCCTTTAGGTTCGTGATTTCTCGGTGACCCATAATGACATCATCAAGGTAATACATTTCCAGGAACAGCTGTTCAGCAGCGCGATATGCATCGACCAGACCGGAGCGGACCATCACTGGTTCGCCATTACCATGCTTGGCTCGAACCTTGACCTTATATTCGCGGAGCTTCTGACCCCATTCAGAATCAGGGTTTCGGTTGAACTGGTCTGCCAGTAGATAGAGCGCCTGACGACCATCCGGATGCCAGTTCGCAGTCTCTCCGGTTCTCCGCCGCGGGAACTGCAGTCTCGGCGACGGATCACCATTCTCACCACCGCGCTTGACATGTGCTCCGAGAAACGCCTTGAGCTTCGGTGCGGTGGGGAAACGTCTGACGTCACCGACGGCCACAATGATTCGAGCTGCAATCATCGGCCCCATACCCTTGATTGGTACAAAAAGTTCATTGTAAACATCCAGTGAGCGTAGCAGCGTTGACACTTCTTTCTCACGAGCCTTCTGCTCTTCAGCCAGAGCCTGGATTACTCGGTCATTGCTTCTTTCTTTTTCATACAGCAGTTCAATCTCGCCTTCAGGATACTGGCCTTCTTCCGAACAGAAAATCTTGCCGATCATGTGTGATCGCAGCCGCTGTTCAGATCCGATTCTGGCCTTCATGGCTTCAACTCGGTTCCGCCAGGCCTCAACCAGGCGAATCAAGTCACGATCCTTGCGAGTTGTCTTGAAAAAGAGGGTAGCATAATCACGCACCAACTCAGCCAGAGTCTGAGCATCATCATTCTTGTCACGCTGCAGTCGATCTTCCCGCTGGAATTTGAGATCCATGGGCTTGATGCGCATGATCTTGGTGCCATTGGCAAAGGATTCAGCCTGCTTCGACAAAGCAAAAGCCAGTCGGTCGCCAGAGCCACCCAGTGCCATCGCCACCACATCACCGCGGCCAAGACCATCAGTCTCAGCCGGGATTTCCAGCAGGAAATAAAGATCATTTTCTTCCACGACAACAAAACCGTCAGCATTCAGAGCCTCAGGGTCTTGATTCTTGCGCACCTTCTTGCGGCGAATATGATGCGGCCGCTTTTCCTGGAGCTTCTGAATCACCAGGTCCGTCTCGTCAGCTTGAGTGGCCAGTCGCCAAGAAGTAGGGAATTGGCCGAGCACCCAGTCCAGTTCGTCAGTCTCAGTCGCCAGATCATAAGATGTTACGTTATCACCAACCAGAACACATACCTGAGTCGGCTTGGCTTCACCTTCACGTGTCTGCTTGACCCGATGTCGAATACCAATGTGTCTGACCATGATTCCTCCTTTGTTCTCTACGTGAGAACAGTTTGTATGTCAGGCGTCCGTTACTGGACAGGGAAGTTAAATTGTTAAGGTCCACCTTTCTTCTGCCTCCCATTTCCTAGCCATCTGCTCGATTTGAGTCGCAAGAGAAAAGCGGCAAGAGAAAACAAGAATTCGTTCGTTTCTTGGGAACAGTCTGAACACCGTTCACTCTTGCCAAAGTTTTGGAAACAGGCGCTTCTTGGTTTTTACAACAAGCACTACGTAGTCTCCATGATAGATTTCAGGACAAGTTCCACTGCGTCAAAGTGACACGTTGATTATGGTCCTGATAATTTAATTCAAAGAACAGGGGTGGACAATGGGAAATACGTGTTTTCACACATCGTCCCATTCGTCTTTGATTCAGTTTGAAGGAACAGACCTCCCTTCGTTCGAAAACAGAGATGGTGTGGTCCCTTCATTTTCAAACTATACAGAAAACCGGAACACCTCACTATGCGTCCCTCGGGACAAGACCGCGTTAGTTCCGGCTAAGGGGTTTGGAGGACACTGTTCCATTGGTTAGTAAACAGTCCTGATCTCGTCCTCCAGAATTTACAGTCGCGCACGACATTAAAAGGGGAGCAGACATGGGTTGTATCGTCTATATAGACACACCAAAACACGTCTACTCATAAATTATGGTGAGGAAAACAGAGGGGGGATCGTGTGTTCTCACATGGCTCCCATAGTCTTCCTCACCTTTCTTCTAGGTTTTACTGTCAAATTTACGTAGTTGCAGTTAACCCCAAGAGAAAAGCGGCAAGAACAGACACAAACCCAGGCGTTTAAATACTCCTGAGCTCGTCCGTCCTTGCCATAATTATTTGCCGACACGGTAGCATACGTATTTGCTACATCTATGTTTACGTCAGCGTTGAAAAGAACAGTGAGGACACGTCGAATATCGTGTTTCCACTACGAGTGGTTCGTCCTCTTTTTGTTTGATAGCTAGACAGTGGGACCATCGTTATCAAACACTCCACTGGCAGTCTAGCCAAAATTTTCAAACATGACCGAACTCGGGGTCAATCGTGCGATAGCACAGGGAAGCGAGCGTTCAGTCATTTTAAATCAAACCCAGAGACAGGCTGGACCTTGTCAATGACAAACCTTGATTCGTCCCAGAGATTTTAGATTGATAGGACACAACAACCGCTGTTCAAGTGAACAGACATCTAAACATCTGCTCATGTTCATTGAATTGGTGGGACAGAGCAAGGATTGTTGCTAACAACATGCCTGTTATCGTCCAACCATTTTAGCCGTAAATTGCAGGAATAGCAATACTTTGGTTCAAAAACAGACGCTCGGTCGTCCCTGCATACAGATCAAAACCAGACAGTCTGTTGATTGTGAGTTCTCACAGAGTCCGGATCGGCCAGTTATTTTTGAAAAAAACCTGGGGACACGCCGTATTTCGTCAAGTTGACAGCCAGCACATAGTCCCCAGGTGTTTTCAATGAATAAAATTAACATTTTCCCTTATTTTTGTCAATAGCTGGCTTGGCATACTTAGAGAGCCTCAAAATATGACAAGTTATGCATTAAAAAATTAATAGCCGTTGTAAATTTACAATACAAAAAATCCCGTAATTTTACGGGAGTTACAATCGTTTAGCTGTATGAAACACACCGACTAATACAGTCACAACCGCCATTAATCCCATGGCACCAATGACAATCTTTATCACCGTACTAAATACCGGCAGGATTAGAAACAGGATACACAGCAAAACTAGAATATTAATCAGTTTGAATAAGTAGCCATAACTCCACTCATGTTTTCAGGCAATAAGTAATTTTGTAATCATTTTCCCTCCTCATCTCTGGGATGGATTTTATCCTTTTCATCGTTATCGGAATTCATTACATTATAGATTGATGGATGCGTCGCAACACACAAAAAGTTAATGGCTAAAAAACCAATAAAAATCAAGCTTAGCAGTATTCTCCATTCTTCGGGCAGAATCGGAGCTAGGCCCAAAATCATCGTGATCAGACAGGTTATATTCAAGATTTTGAATGAGATATATTTATTCCACTGCAACATCCAGCTATGAGTCAATTTTTTTAACATCCCATCCTCCTCAGTTGTGGTTTCATTCTAAAGTACTTTAATTAAGTGTCATTGTCAAGGATAAATTAATGCGATTTGATGTTTTGCAAGATACGGTAAACTCCCAATTGTCCAGGTTTGTATATTTTTTCAAATGTTCCAATGTACTCGGTAATATCCGCATCAGGTGAAAAACCCATTTTAAATCTGGTAAACCCGCCCCAATTTTGTTCTCGTCCATTGGCGTCTTTTGGTGCTGCTCCCCAAAAATCATAATGGGCAAAATTAGAATCTCTGGCATCCTTGATTGCTTGCCATTGGAGCAGGTGGGGAGCCATGATATTTCTATATTCATAATCTGATGAACCAAAGAGGTATATGGCGGTTTTATTGCAAAAAATCATTATGTTGGCGGCAATCACCTTGCCGTCTTTTTCCGCCAGATATAACTTTACCAATGGTAGTTGCAGCAGATGCTTGAAATAAGATTCTTGCTGCATGTTTATATTTTGTCGGGCTTCAGTCTTTTTCAATAGATCCCAAAAATCCTTGAATCGGTCATTATCAATTGTCACTGTTACTCCCTTTTTACCGGCAAGACGAATGTTATATCTGGTTTTGCTGTGCATGTTGGCAATGATTTCTGCTTCTGTTTTTGTTAAATCCAAAATTAATGTATGCCTCGGTTGGGCATCCATCTTTGTTTTTAGAAAATCATTTTCTTCTAATATTTGCACCCAGGCGGGGTCATTTGTCTCCGGATCAAGTTCAAAACTCAAAACTTTCTCTTGTTTCGCAACTTTATTAATTTCGTGTGTCAACAACTCAAAAACTTCTTTTTTATTTATTTGTGATTTTTTATTTGTGATTAAAACCGGTCCCTTTGGCGCATATAACATACTCTGCCCCAATTTTAGCTTAATTTTATAAAAAGAAATTACCGCCAGCCATTCACTTCTCTCAGTTACAACCAATCGCCAGACTTTATATCCCAGTTTTTCTTGTAGTTCACCCCAGTCATAGGTCTGTAAAAAAGATCCCATAGCTGAATCAGCCACAAAAGTATTCCATGTTTCTTTTTCTGCGAATTGTACGTGTTTGATTTTCATGGTTTAATTTTTTTGTAAAAACTGTAATGCGATTTTAACTTTTTCTTCTGCTGTCATAATGTGAGCGGGCACTTTTTGCAACGCTTGGCGGGCTTCTTGTTCTGAGTATCCCAGTGAGGTTAAAGCTTCAAGTGAATCAGAGACACTCATGAGTTCCGTCGATGTCTTGGTGTCAAACCCGACCAATCCGGACAGTTTATTTTTTAATTCAAGCACCACTCGTTCAGCCGTTTTGGTTCCAATCCCTGACACTTGCTTGAGTATTGATGAGTCGCCATTTATGATCGCAGACCGAATATCCGAGGCTTCAGCGACACCAAAGGCTCCAATAGCAGTTTTCGGCCCAATGCCGGAAACGGAAATCAATTTTTCGAACAAATTGAGTTCGTCAATTGTTGTAAAGCCATACAGTGACTGAGCATTTTCTGTTATATGATGATAAATACGCAACTCAACTTCATTATGAATATTGTTTTCGAGCAATATTTTTTTAGTTGGGAAAATCTTATAACCGATTTGTTCAGTTTTCACCACAAAGTAAGTTTCTCCCTTATCAATAATTGTTCCCTTTATATATGCGATCATAGACGCTGCGAATTAAGCTAGTTAGACGATAGTATAGTTCGCATTACTTGCTATATTTACTTTTATATTGTACCTCAAAGTCGCTTATTTCTCAATTTTCCGTCTGAGTAAAGTTTTCTCTGGTAATATCAAATCACTTGGCGTGAATACAATGGTGTCTTGTCCACCATGAGCGTCTGTTATTTCTTTCATGTCATGATCATACAACTTATCAATTGTTATTGACGTATTTGTTTGTCTCGGCACGACCAACTCGATTGTATCTCCAACTTTTATTGTATTATGTACCAAAAGTTTCAATAGTTTTGTTTCCGCATTATCCGTAGAGTCGTAATCTATCACTTCGCCGCAAAATTCCCACGTCA
>PFAP01000035.1:0-6732 GCA_002773615.1 Candidatus Falkowbacteria bacterium CG10_big_fil_rev_8_21_14_0_10_39_11 | reverse complement strand
TGCTTCACGATAAGCATGGAGTGTGTTACCCAAGTAGTAGATACTTTTTGCTCTTCCTTCTATTTTGAAACTGACAATTCCGGCTTCTTGTAATTCTTTGAGCTGCTTTATTAGGCAAAGATCTTTGGAGTTCATTATATAGGTTCCATTTTCATCTTCTTCGATTGGGAAGTAGTTGCCTTTTCGTTGCGATTCCTCTAAAACAATTTGTTTCTTATTACCAATTACTGTTTCCTGATTACTGATTTCTGATTTTAAATTGTACTTCCATCTACAGGGTTGAGAACAATCTCCCAAGTTCGCACTTCTATCTGTAAACCATTTTGACAAGATGCAGCGACCGGAATATGCCATGCACATAGCTCCATGAACAAAAGTTTCTAATTCAACTTCCGGGACTTTTTTATGAATTTCTTGAATATCTTCAAGGGTAGCTTCACGAGCCAAGATCACTCTGGTAACCCCCTGATCGTACCAAAATTTGGCTGATCGCCAGTTTGTACAGTTGGCTTGAGTCGACAAGTGAATTTCAGCTTCTGGCCATTCAGTTTTTATATAACTCAAAATTCCAGGATCAGAGACAATCAGAGCGTCGGGCTTAATTGGTTTTAATTTTTCAATATGTTCCCCCAGAATATTTAGATGATTTTTGTGTGGAAAAATATTTATCGTGACGTAGATTTTTTTTCTCAATTTGTGAGCAAACTCAACGCCTTCAGCCAAATCTTTGTAGTTGAAGTTATTAATCCGATAACGCAACGAAAAATTAGGCAGACCGCAATAGACTGCGTCCGCTCCAAATGTTAGGGCGTATTTGAGTTTTTTTAGATTACCGGCTGGAGCCAGTAATTCAGGTTTTATCATAAAATTTAGAAAGAATTCAGATAATTTCAATATTAAGTTTATCTAAGGCCGGAGTACCGGCTCAATTTTTTCCATATAACAATTTTCTTGCCTACCAAAACTTTAGTTTTGGGCTGTAATCTTCTATACATCTTTCTAATTTTACCCGAAACTCATCCATTTTTCAAGGTATAGAATAAATCCCCATTTTTAGGTGATTTTTTGTATATTTTAGGCAAATGCTTGACCTTCGCAAAAATATATGATATAATGTTATGTTCTCCAAATTGTACCTACACAACTTAATGTAGCTGTGTTTTCAGCTAAATTTCTTGTCAGGAGGCCAAAGATGAGACACATGGGACAGTTTTTCTTTGATGGCGGCGATCAGTACATTGTGGTTCATACTCAGCCAGATCAGGATTGTATGATTCCGAAGTATCTCTATCATTATATGTTTGACCTCAAAGTTACTGACCCCAGGATTCATGTCCGTTTCGTTATTCCCGGCGAGCGTTACACGCTCCAGCCTGGTGAAAGCGGCTTTGTCTGGCACATGGATACCGGTCGTGATTTTATTCTTTCGAGAGGGAACTGTGATCATCACTCGAATCGAGATTATGTTTTGTATCCAAATTTGACTGATGGGCGTGTGATTTCTGAAAGAACAGAAGTCAAGATGCCGTTCCCGTTCGATTCGACAGCTCATATCATGTATGAGCTCGGCATCAAGGGTACAGACAAGGATACTCCCGCAATCAGAGCTCTGATTCATTTCAATCGTCATGCTGATACCGGTGGCCGCTATGGTCGTCTGCCTCAGGTGGTGTTTGACGATGTGGATGTCGCCAACGCTTGTCTTGCTCCCGTCGTCAATGGGCTCGGTCGATTTATGGTTGAGAATCATGGCCCAAGCTTCTTCGGTAAACTGTTCAAGTCTTTTCCCAGTCATATGAGTGACAATGAAAAAATGCTCTTCAGTCATTTCTATATTGATGCTTTCGTCAAGAGCTACAAAGACGAGCCTGTTGATGGCTTGGCCGAACTCCGACCGTTGATTAGTGACCAGGTTGATGATTGTTTGCCTGAGTCATTGGCCGTTGACTGTGATTCCAACGAGGTTGATACTGTTGGTGAGAGAGTGGATATTCTGAACGGCTTTGGTTTCTATGATCGGTCTGAGTCTGTAGTTGCAAAGAGTTATGCCGACTGCTGTTTGAAAGATGATTTTGAATTCTGCCACGATGTTATGATTGTCCTGCCTGAAATTCCCAGTCTGAGCGAATGTTTCTCAGTTGCCTTGATCAAAAGGATTGCCGAAAAGTACCCGCACCTCAGATTTCATTATCGATTTATGGTTGAAAATGAAGATGGTTCGTTTGATGCATATGATGAGGAGGTCAGCGACGGTAATCTTGTTATTCAGCTGAATGTCGGTGGGATTTTCGATCCTGCAAATTTCAATTTTGATGAGTCTGCTGCCGACTTCCCATATCGATCATTGGCTGAGGCTCTCTATGACTGGTTCTTTATTCCTCACTTCACACCGGTTTTTATTAAGAATTCCATCAAGTGGATTACGTTTCACAGCCAGATGATCCAAGGAGCAATCACGCCGCGTCTATCTCAGCAGAGATTCGCACAAGTTGAGGATCTGTATCGTCAGTTGGTCAATCTTCATGGCCCCATGGTCATGTTCGCGCTCAATCATTACGCTCCGGTGTACATGGAGCCAGCTTACGAAAGTATGCTGCAAAGTGTGACCGACGGAGGCAATCACCTGCTTGACGATCGAATCTTTACCGAACTCACAGTCAGAATGATTATTTATTATTTCGATGATATGACGCTGATGTCTCAGATCAAGGGATTCATCAAGGAGCAGCATCGGTCGTTTATCTCGGATGACATTAATGTTCTGATTGTCCCGGCCAGCTCATTTGAAACCAAGCGGATTAGACAGATCGCCAATCGTCGTCCGTACAATAACAACTTTGATGTGATGGTGGTTGAATATCAGAATCAGACTGATGATACTCGTTTCGGGATCACGATCCTGAACAATGGCAAGATTTATCAAGGTACACAGGCCATCTACGACGAAATTCATCGGCGAGATCCCAGTCTGCAGCGTTCATTCATGCACCCTGAACATTTCGTTATTTATCTCAAAGATGAAACTATTCTTAGTTTGGATGATCTGGTCCAAATTACAGTTGAGAATCTTCGTTTTAAAGAATACCGTGAAGGCCAGGCTCCGTTTGGAGTTGATGTGGCTGAAGCGGCTTAGTGGTTGCAAAGACAATAAAAGTCGAAGAAATCTTCGACTTTTTAGTTTTAAATTTTTGTTTTAAGGGCCGCTATCAGTTGCTTGTATTGAGTTACCATTTCAGACCGCGATTTTTTTCTTTTAAATATATCTTGATCAAACAAATGCCCGCGATTGTCACTCAGTATAGCAAATTGTGGTGATATTTCATCCACCACCGCCAAGTGATTGTTTACCAGTCCGACTGAAAAATAAAATTGATCCAAAATCCATCCCTCGGCTAATAAAAACTTTTTTAGTAGTGTATTGATCTTCAAGGCTAATTTATTTATCTGTTGAATTTCAGTTTTATTTGAAATCAAATTGTGCGCCAATTTATCATTGGTTGTATATTTATTTAATTCAATCGCCAATTCAGGATTGATACGAATTTTTTTCCCGCCATTATCCAAATACCAGTCGACGATTGGTGTATCCAGCTCAGTCCCCTCAGAGAAAAGTTTTTTTGCATATTCAGCCACCGCCGAGTTCTGTATTGAGATGTCGATATTAATTGGTTGGTATTTGTGTGTGATTAAACCATTATCTTTATATTTGACGTCATTTCTAAGCAAATTTGTTTTTATTCCATTGTGTTCCAAGTATCTAAAAAAATAATAGCTGAAATCTCGTCTTAAACTATCATTGTCAGACGTTACAAAAATTATCAACTCGGTTTTCGAGTTGTTTTTGTAATATTTTTTTCCTTTTTCTTCTTTAATTAATGTCATAAATTATTCACTAGGCTTCATCTGAGCTTAGTTCACCAAGGTAAAAATGTCAAATAAAAAATGACATAATTTATGTCATTGTTAATTACGTCGCATTCACTACTGGGTTCAAATGATCTTTTTCAGTCTGATACAATCGATCCCGAATTTTGTTACCTTCAGCCACAAATGAAGAGATGATTTGTCGGATCTTGGCCGCATCCAAACCAATTTCATCAGTGGTCGCTTGCACGGCCGTATCAATATCAGCCCGACTCATAGCCTGCTGGAGCATGTCACTGTAGTTCATCACAAAGTCTTGGAACCGAACGGTAGATCTGATGATTTCCAGTTCCACTTCAGCGTGTTGCGACTGGGCCACGGCGCTGATCGCATCCAGCTCTCTGTTGATGACAAAACCCAGCACCCGACTTCTAATCGGATTGAGCATTCGCATCAAATCATCAAAAACAGCCGTTAGATTACCAATTAATAAAACCGTCAAATGTGTGTGCCTAAAACAACTTTATTAAACAAAAAACCTGCATTTTGCAGGTTAAAAATATCTTTTATGCCACATGCGGCAGACTATCAACCAAGTTTTGTGATTCATCAACAAATTCCTTGATGATAGTACGCATTCTTTGAATGTTAAACAGCAAGTCATCCTTGGATTCAGCCACCGCCGTTTCCACACCAGTTCTCTTGATCGTCTGATTCAGCAAACAGCCAAAACTCTCAACTCCAGTTTGGAAGGCCAATGCCGAATCAATGATTTCCCGAGTGATTCGTGCGTGGTGAGTTTGAGCTTCACCTTTGAGCTGATTGAGTGCATGGGAAATCTGCAAGACCATAATTCGCTCTTTGACCGGCGTCAGACATTCCAAACTCTCACTAAAGGCTTGTTTGAGACAGCTGATATGAGCTATCAAGCGGTGCTTGTCTTCAGTAAGCAGTTTCTCGGTTTCCGCAAAGTCTTCATCCAGGAAAGCATAGGCATCTTTACCGGCCAAGCTTGACAAACTGTACTGCTTTTTCAGCTGTTCAAACCGATTCAGCATCATGTCAGTGCGATGAGTCATCAAACTCAGCTTTGATCTGCTTCCCAGTAGCTCTTCTTGCAGCTGTAGGAATTCTCGAGCAATCAAGTCAAAAGCCCCATTGATCTCATTTTCATTCAGCGGTGCCTTTTTTCGCAGCTTTGGAATTGGAGTATCGAATACACTCAATTGACTTCGGCTTTTATGGATATCACGCCTTAGTTGACCAAACCAGGCATAGGAGGCATAAAACGACTCATAACCCCAAAATGAATAGAGCAAAATCAAGGTCAGGGTTTGAACGGTAAAAATTACGCCCAATAACACTTGTGGCAAGTCACACAATGAGCCCAAAAGATATCGTAAGCCCAAAGCTATTGTCGTAACTATGAGTGTCAGTATAATTGAAGCAGTGAAATCGTAAAAGTCAAGACCGTTATCGATAGACATAAAGAAAATAAAGGCCACCCCAGTAGTTGAAAATATCGAAAACCAATAATTTCGATTGATAAAACCTGTTTCAGTATCATATCCAAAGGTGTAGTAAGCCAACACGAGAATTACAATCGGAAAAATAATATTGGACAAGAAACCACCCACATGTTTCATCCACGGGAATCTGAAAAGATCTTGTGGTGGCTCTGTCTTTGGTTGCAGCCGCCAAATCCATTCATTGATGGGTTCTCCATCTTGGAGCATCAAGTCATTGAATCTTTTTAGTTTTTCTCTCATCGTGCCTCCTTGGTTGGTTTGTCTGGTTGTCAATGTCCTATATTAATAGTTTACCTCAATTTTTATCATATTGATATACAATTGTCAACGCAAACAAAAAAACCTAGCTAATACTAGGCTTTTACGTCAAATACACGATATGGCACATCTTCTGAATAACTAATATTTACCACCGGTGTGCCTCCAACTAGATGAATGTCTGGTCTGTGTGTATGACCGACGAGACCCAAGACAACATCCGGCCGAGCAAAGAGTTCCTGGTATTTTATTGATCCCATGCAGAAATTAATCTGGGTCCAACTTTCATCGCCCGGTTTTTGTTCCAAAAAATCTCGACTTGGCACATGATGAATTCCGAGAACCACTCGTTTCGCTCCAAGATCATGAACCAGTTTCAAATCATTCAAAAGTTTTCTCCAACTCATGGCAAAAAATTGTTCATAAGTTAAATTATGTCTAAATCCATTGCGCCCGAGATCAAGACCAAAATATTTTTGGGCTCGTTCTTTCATTTCATCCAAACAAACAGCAGTATTTTCCGGCCACCAAAATGTTCCATCATACCACCCACAATTACCGACAAAACCAATTCCGTTCAAAACCAGCGGAGCTTGATCCAACAGTTGAATGTCATAATAGCGCATTCTGGCTTGCAGCTCTCCCGAATAATGCGGTAAATCGTTAGTTTGAAGACTTTTCATACAATTATTCCCGGCAATGAATAGTTTTCGGCAGGGAATACGAGCCATAAGCTTTAGTCCATTAAAAAATGTTTCAGTTTCAGTTGCCAGATCACCACCAAAGAGAAATAGATCGACCTTTTCTGTTTCCACTGTTTCAATAATCTCATCAATGATGTCAGGATTAAATTTTGAGCCATCCTTTTTGTCATCATCCATCATATCCAGATGCCAGTCAGACGTGACCATTATTTTCATGTTATCTCCCTATTTGTAATGAACTGTTCGTCATGTATTATGAGTTTAATTTTGCAATTTGTCAATTGTGTTTAGTGTTTTAGGCACGAACATATTGCACTCTGGAATTGAGATATTGGTTAGGTGTTTTGAGATCAAGACCACAATGCTGTAAATCATTG
>PFAP01000016.1 GCA_002773615.1 Candidatus Falkowbacteria bacterium CG10_big_fil_rev_8_21_14_0_10_39_11 | reverse complement strand
ATCCAGCGGAAACGTTCTGCTGAAATTGATTCTGGCATACTTTTTGACATATATCCCAGCTTACCAGAAAGTGCAATATGTATGTGCACATTACCGTCGCATATTGACACAAACTATAAATAATGATACTATATTATATCCGCCACAACATAGGAGCTGAAGATGTCCATCCCGACCATAATGACAGCCACCTACATTGCGCTTGATTGGAATCGAAACGAAAAAAATTATAAATTAACAGCTAGATTTGAAGATGGTTTTTTTGGCAGCATGACAATAAGTGAAACATCTGATCCGATTTTATTCACGATTATCAAACAATTGGCTGGGGGGGCGAAACCACATTACAATTCCAGTAACCAAGATTATGTCTCGTTTTCATGTTCAAGCTACCCTCTCATTACACAAGCATGAATGCGAGAAAAATGTCGAAATTATCAAAGTAGCCACATAAACAAGGAGAGAAACATGAATGTCGCCGGCTGGATTGGGTTTATTATCTTTATTTTTTCGACATTGGCCATTGGACTTGGCTTGATTGTGGCAATATATGAAGAGTGGACATCAAAACGCTTTAATGATTTTCTCAAACTAATGTATGCTTTTATGGTTTCGGTTATTTTGACAATGGCATCAGCTGGACTAATTTGGGGAACCTAAAGGAGGTAATCCATGGCTGTAACCGGCTGGATTCTCTTCATTGTTTTTGGGCTGGTGTTAATTCTTCTTGGAATCAAAATCACGACTCATGATTACTATGACGCAATTACCCACCCGACTGAACATGTATACAATAATGACACTGACCATCCAGCATGGTTCCGAGATGTGGTCTTGTGGCTGTGTTGCGTAATCGTAGAAGCCATTGCTGCTGGACTGATCTGGGGCTAAATACAACTGCTGAAACTCAGCGGTTTTTTGTTTGCAGTGACAAATAAAGTCTGCTACTATAAACTCATACCCACCGGACTAAAGGGAGAAGTCCAATGAGTAATAAATTGTCCTGCGCCTTTTGCGATTGGGATGAAATCAAAGATAGAGTAATCAGACAGTCAAGGCACTTTTTTGTTGTAGCTGACAAATTCCCAGTGGTGCCCGGTCATATTTTGCTGGTGACAAAAAGACACATAGTTTCATTCTTTGAGTTAAATGAAGAAGAGTGGATAAATCTGCAACACCTGGCCAAAGCGCTGATATCTGAGATGAATGGTGATCTGTTCCCCGATGGAACCACCGGATTCAACATTGGCATCAATGAGGGTGCTGCTGCCGGACAAACCGTCCCCCACCTTCACATTCACTTTATTCCAAGAAGTGATGGTGATGTGGAAAATACTGTCGGTGGTATTCGAAATATCTTCCCCAACGGTGACTACACAAAAGACTGCTAAAATCAACAGTCTTTTTTTTTGATAAAATTAATTAAAACTGATATTATACAGCCATAACAGAACCAAGGAGGAATTTTATGAGCAACAAAGAACGGTTTTAAATTTATATTGCAGCCTATCTTGTTCTAATCAAAGATGGGAAAATTTTACTGTCAAAGCGAAAAGATACTGGCTATCAAGACGGGAATTTCAGTTTAGTTTCCGGTCACTTTGATGGAGCAGAAACGGCCAAGCAGTGCATCATTCGTGAGGCTAAAGAAGAGGCCAACATTAAACTGACTCTTGATGCCACAAATGAAGTTCACGTGCTGCATCAACTCTGTCCAGACAAAGAATATATGGGAGTTTTCCTCAAAACAGATTATTGGAGTGGTACGATTGAAAATCTGAAACCGGACAAGTGTGATGAATTGACATGGTTTGATCTAGATAATTTGCCATCGAATATGGTTCCAGAGATTTCATCCGCCTTGGAAAATATTAAAAATGGAATCTTTTATAGTGAATTCGGTTGGTAACAAACACACAATAAAAAATTTGCTGAAATCAGCAGTCTTTTTTATTATTTTTTATCTAACTCAGAGTATCGTGTGTCAACTTGTTTTTTAACCCTCTGATAACTGGGGTCGTTTTTTATTTCTTGTTCAGATCCAAAATCAACAAAAAGATAAACCTCTTCGTCGTTATTATTTCTTATCTGAACCTGCCTTTGTGATAACAAAAAATCCGCATCACTAGAATCAAGGCCCTGATACTTTTGATAAAAAGCTTTTATTTCTGTCTTGTATTGTTCCCTCATCTCATTCAGTGACTTGCCGACAGCATCGTCCACTTTCTCCGCTTGCAGCTGAGCCTTTCTTTTCTCATAATTAGTTTTCATTTCTAGCAGTTTATCAAAGTCAGACTGATCCCAGTCATGGATATTTAATTTGTCCACTAATAAATCTAGACCACCAATAAAAAAGTGGTCAGCTAAAACAGCGCCTTTCTGTCTCAGCTCCTGAGAACGAGCATAATTTCTGACAGCCCGTTCTGGATAACCAAGAACAAAACCTACATACAGCTGTTCTGAGGGATCATCGGTTGCTCTGGACTGTATTTCTCGAAGTTGTGATCTGATTGGCTTTGCTGGATCGATACCGGCTGCAGCGGCTAGTTGGGGCTCAGCTGCAATACGAGCTCGAATAGCTTTTAGATTAAAAAACATTTGTGTTTTTGCATCAATATAAAATTCATCTGGCAACTGATGTTTGATGGAATCAATAAAGGGATAATAAAAATTCCCAATCACCGAAGCGGGCTTAGCACCAATCAAAACAGAGACAATCTCATTGTGTCCAACCTGACGTTTTTCCCCTCTAGTAATAACATCCAGATCAGCTACTAGCTTTCTTATTTCCCGAGGGATTTTTTCGGCCACTTTTTCACCTTGTGGGGTAACATTAATTTGTTCAAACATATTTTTTTTAAAGTTATTCTACGGTCACTGACTTGGCCAAGTTGCGAGGGCGATCCACGTCGCGGTCGAGACCAATAGCTACGTAGTATGAAAATAATTGAAGGGCAACAGTATTAATAAATGGTTCCAACAACCTTTTTGTTTTAGGGACAAAAATAATATCTTCGGATAATTGACGAGCTTTGTCATCACCGACGGTAGCGACAAGAAAAATAGGAGCGCCACGAGCAATGATCTCCTCGACATTGCTACGCATTTTGTCGTAGAGTTGATTTTGCGTCATGATGGCAATGACTGGAAAATCTGGACTGAGCAAAGCAATGGGGCCATGTTTCATTTCTCCGCCCGGATAGGCTTCGCTGTGGATATAAGTAATTTCTTTTAACTTCAATGAGCCTTCGAGGGCGACTGGATAATTTAATCCCCGACCGAGAAAGTAACAATTTTGATAATTTTTAAATTTTTCTGCCAACGTTTTGATTATGTCTTTGTTATTCAAAATATAATTCATTTTTTCCGGAATTCGCCGCAACTCGTGCAGTAAACTTTGACCGGCTGATAGTGGCAAATTGCGGGAACGACCAAATTGGAGAGCGTACAAAAATAATACTGCCATCATATTGGTATAGGCTTTGGTCGAGGCGACTGAAAGCTCTGGCCCGGCGTGAATATATGTTCCACCATCTGTTTCACGAGCAATAGTAGAGCCAACTACATTGACAATTCCGCGAACAAAAGCGCCTTTGCGCTTGGCTTCTCTGAGAGCGGCCAAAGTGTCAGCGGTTTCACCGGATTGAGAAATAGCAAAGACCAACGTTTTGCTATCAACTATTGGATCTTTATAGCGGAACTCACTGGCGATTTCAACTGAAGTAGGGATACCGGCCAACCGTTCGAACATACCCTTTCCGACTTGAGCGGCATATGAGGCTGTGCCGCAGGCAAGCAATACAACATGATTAATTGAACTCATTTCAGTCGGTGTCATGTTCAATCCGCCAAGATGAGCATTGCCTTCATTCAAATTGAATCGGCCGCGAATGGCATCTTGAAAAACATTGGGTTGGTCATGAATCTCCTTTAACATAAAATGATCAAAGCCTTGCTTTTCTGCTTGTTCATCATCCCAACTGACTTCTTCAACATTTTTTTCCAGCTGTTCATCTTTTAGATTAAAAACCTCCAATGAGTCTTTTTTAATGTCAACCACTTCCCCATCATTCAAGTACATAACCTTTTTGGTATACGAAAGCATGGGCGTGGCATCACTGGCTAGATAATATTCTGAGTCACCAAAACCAACAACCAATGGGCTACCCATTCTGGCGGCAACCAATTCTTCTGCGTTGTCCTGATGCATAACCACAATACCGTAAGTGCCACGGACTTTTTGCAACGCCTGCATTACCGCTTGTTTCAAATTGCCGGTATAAAATTTGCCAATCAGATGAGCCAAAACTTCTGAATCTGTTTCCGAGGCGTATTGAATGTCTGGTCCTAAAAATTCTTTGAGCTCGCGATAGTTTTCAACAATTCCGTTGTGAACCAAAATTAACTTTCCATTCAAAGCTTGATGAGGATGAGTATTGGCCTCGGTTACACTGCCATGAGTAGCCCAGCGAGTGTGAGCAATACCAACATGAGTATCTTTTAACTCTTCGGAGTTTAGTTTGACTTTGTTCGCCAAATTGTCAACCTTCCCCACCGTACGAACACGAACAATCTGGTCTTTTTTGGCCACAGCAATCCCCGCACTGTCATAACCTCGATATTCTAGGCGCCGCAAACCCTGCACCAAAATTGGTACCACATTTTTACTTCCTATATAGCCAACGATTCCGCACATATCAATTCAATAATTAATAATAAATCAGAAACACAAAATTCAGAATACGAGCAATTGTATTTGTTCATTTTTATAAAATAATTTTAACACATAAACACCAGATCATATAATTTGACATTTTCACCTAAATGATTAACACTATAATTGGTGACCAGATAGGGACCCAAAACGCATGGAGGGAATATGTCCGGACAAGAAAAAACCAGCAATAGAAAAGCTCTAGTGCAATTTGATTTTTACGATGGGTGGGGTAGCTGGCATACTGAACTAATTGAAACAATTTTGAATACTGATGCCAATGGCAAAATCACACCCGAACCTCCAAGCCCGCTTCGAGGCTGTGACAAAGACAGATGGAAGTTAATTTCAGTCTTGCCTGATTAGAACAATAGCGCAAGATTATACAAACCTCTTTCTTTGAATGAAACTAAAATCAGACCCTCCCAAGGAGGCATCATGGCTCAAACTGAACCAGAAATTGATCTGCATGAGATTGCAGCCAAATGAGAACGAATTGATGACAAAAATTTCAAACTGACGGCCATATCTCTAAAGGATGATGGCAAGGCAGTCACTCATGCCTGGTGGGAGAGATTAACTATACAGCAGACAATCGAGCTGGTTGAAATTTTGTGGCCAGGCTGTGATGGGAATAAAGTAATCATAAGACAAAGATTGCCTTATGAACTTGATGATAATGATAGATTAATTTCAGTAGAATTCAATATCTTTTTTACCCTGCCTGATGAAGAAAAAATAGACCAAAAACCGTGAAACATCACGGCTTTTTTTGTCCCCTGAAAGCGACATTAGCCAATGTCGCTTTCAGGGGGGAGACGAATTACGCCCCGTGGCACTTCTTAAACTTCTTGCCTGAGCCACAAGGACACGGATCATTGCGTCCAACTTTTTTGCCACTGGCATCATAGGCTTTTTTGCTGGCCACAGATTCTTTTCTCTCTTGAGATTGGAATGGATTTGTTAAGTCATTTGAATTTTTGGCTGGAGCAGAATAATTTTTGTCTCCTTGCATCACTGAGGCTTTCAAATTTGAAGCCAAACCAACTTTATAAATAGAATAAACCACTTGGCGTTGAATCAAGTTTTCCAACTGGATAAACAGGTGGCGGGATTCTTTTTTGTATTCAATCAACGGATCGCGTTGAGCATATCCACGCAAACCAATACCGGCCCGCAAAGCTTGAATGGCATCCAAATGCTCAACCCAAAGGTTATCAATGCTGCGGAAAAGAATTTCTTTCTCCACTTTGCGCATAACATCTTCTTCGCCGGAGGTCTCAATCAATCTGGTTTCAAGATCTTTGTAGGACTCTCTAGCAAGATTCAAAATATAGTTGGTAATTTCACTTTTTAATTCAAATTTTTCTTCAGCCTCTTTTGATTTAGCAACAAAACTGTTGAGATTCGCTTCAAAATCAGACGGTACAGGGAATACGGTTCGAGATACTTCGACAATTTCATTTAGATCAAAATCACCGCCTTCAGTCTGAGAGGTGTGAAATGAAACAACTTGTTCAATCTCACTTTCGACCATCTCCCAAACAATCTGTTTGAGTTCAATGGGATTTTCGTCCGCCAATCGCAAAATATCGTCTCGGCGAGTATAAATAGTTTCACGTTGTCGGTTCATCACATCATCGTACTCTACCAAGTGTTTGCGGATATCAAAGTTGTGACCCTCCACGCGCTTTTGAGCTTTTTCAATTGAGTTGGTAATAATTTTCTTTTCAATGGGAACATCTTCGGGAATGCCTAATGTTTGCATCATATTTTTGATTCGATCTGAACCAAAGATGCGCATAATATCATCGTCCATTGAAAGGTAAAATTGAGTCTGACCCGGATCGCCCTGACGACCAGACCGACCACGAAGCTGGTTGTCGATTCGACGAGACTCGTGACGTTCAGTACCAAGTACAAACAAACCGCCAAGGGCTTTGACTTTCTCTGATTCAATTTTGTCCAACGGAGCACCACCAAGAATAATATCCACACCACGACCGGCCATATTGGTCGCCACGGTCACGGCACCGACTCGTCCGGCCTGAGCAATTATCTCGGCCTCATTTTCATGTTGTTTGGCATTCAAGAGGTTGTGAGGAATGCCGGCTTGTTTCAAAAGACGACCAAAAGTTTCATTCTGTTGAATGGATACAGTACCGATTAAAACCGGCTGACCGGAGTCATGAATCTTTTTTATTTCCTCAATAACCGCTTTGTATTTCCCGGCTTCTGAAGAATAAACTCGATCCGGTAAATCTTGTCGGACTATTGGTTTATTGGTTGGAATAAGGGTGACTTCCAAATTATATATTTCAGCAAACTCCTCAGCTTCAGTGGCGGCTGTACCGGTCATACCGGACAATTTTTTGTACATGCGAAATAAATTTTGAAAAGTAATGGTTGCCAAAGTTCGACTTTCTTTCTTTACCTCAACACCTTCCTTGGCTTCAATTGCCTGATGTAAACCTTCTGAATAGCGACGACCAACCATGAGTCGGCCGGTGAATTCATCAATAATAATCACCTCACCCTCTTTGACCACATAATCTCGATCTTTTTTGAATAAAGCGTGAGCTTTCAAGGCCTGTTCCAAATGATGAACCATCATGATGCCACCTTCATTGTAAATATTTCCCATGCCTAGAATTTTCTCTACATGATTGAGACCTTCTTCGCTCAAGGTAGCGGCGCGCATTTTTTCATCAATATTATAATCTTCATTTTCAACTAATTTGGGGACCATGGCTGCAAACTTTTGATAAAGTGAGGCTGACTCCTCCGCAGGAGCGGAGATAATTAAAGGTGTCCGAGCTTCATCAATCAAAATTGAATCCACTTCATCGATAATCGTATAATTTAATCCCCGTTGAACTTTGTCTTCAAGGCGGTAAGCCATGTTGTCACGAAGATAGTCAAAACCAAATTCATTATTGGTGCCATAAGTGACATCAGCAGCGTAAGCCTCTTTTCGAGTGCTTGGTTTGAGATAAGCGTCTTCGATTTTATATGAAGCTTTTTCATCTCTTTCTTCATCAAGAATTTCTTGATTTCTAAAAGCTTCGTCGTAAATATATGATTTCATTTCGCCTTGGATAATACCGGTTGATAATCCGAGGAATTGATAAACCTGCCCCATCCAAACCGCGTCGCGTTTGGCTAGATAATCATTGACGGTGATAACGTGAACACCCTTGTCTTCAAGCGCATTCAAATATACAGCCAAAGTAGCAACTAAAGTTTTACCTTCACCGGTTCTCATTTCTGTAATCTGACCTTGATGCAAAACAATACCACCGACAAGTTGAACGTCATAATGACGTAAACCGGTGGTTCGTTTTGAGACTTCTCTCACCACAGCAAAAGCCTCTGGCAGCAAATCGTCCAGAGTTTTTCCGTCTTTTAATTGTTGTTTGAAATAGCTTGTCTTGGCTTTGAGTTCATCATCACTCAAGGTGGAAATTTTAGCTTCAAAATCATTAATGGTAGTCACCAACGGCTGCAATTTGTCTATTTCTTTTTGATTGGGATCACCAAATATTTTGGTCAAAATACTCATATTTTAGATAAAAATTATTAGAAATAATACTGGGGGCATTATAGCACTCAGAGAGAGAAAAAACAAGTCACTTGATTGGTAGTAAAAAATAACCTAAAATACAGTGGTCATTACCGCAAAAGGAGGCAACATGCCAAACTTCCAAGTGGACATGCATGTGCATTCACACTATTCAGATGGGGCTGATTCGCCGCGCGATGTGGTGCGAAAAGCCAAAGAAGCCGGATTGAAAGCGGTTTGCCTGACTGATCATGATGTTTTTCATGGGTTGCCTGAATTTGAAGCGGCACGGGCTGAATTTGAAATTGACGGATTGACCGGTATTGAAGTTAGTACATATGGACGTGGCGAAACTTTGCATATGCTCGGTTATGGAATCGACTACCAGGGCTCTGCCGCAGGTTTGCTTACAATCTCTCTGTCAAATAATTGGCTGGCCTTGAATAACAGAATCGAAACTGCTCTGGAACAATATCGCCGAGCTGGAATCATGGATGTGACGCCGGAAGAATTTCAGCGAGCGGTCGGAGCAAAGGGGCCAGCTTATTTCAAATTGTGGCTGCGTAATTATCGGACTCGTTTTGGCCATGTTTCAATGGAACAGGCCAAGCAAGAAACGAATCGCGGTGGTGTAGCTGACGCCAATTATAAAAAAGAACTCCTTCTCAAACCAATTGATGCCATCAATTTGCTTCATGCGGTCGGTGCTCTGGCGGTATGGGCCCACTCAGGAAAGCTACTACGAAAAAATCCCGCTTTGTATAGAACAATTTTACTTGATATGGTTGAGGCTGGATTGGATGGGTTGGAATTGTCTCATCAGCACAATCAAGGACTGGAAGAAGAAGTCGCAGACTATGCAAGAAAAGCCCACTTGTTCACCACCGGTGGCGCTGACTATCATGGTCGCCACAAGCCAAACGTAAATTTGGGTGACCACGGGATTAGCTATTCAGAATTCATGAAGATTAAGCAATTATTGCCTAATCAATAACAAACCAGTAAATCAACTGGTTTTTTTTGTTTAATTTTCCACATAAATCAAAGTTTTTTAGTCTTGACAAATTTTATTTTTTCTGCTTAATTATAATGTACCGTTCTTTACATTTAATTCATCTCAAAAACGAAAACAACAGACTATGCACCGTCCACCAAAAGGAGAGACATCATGCCTTGTGACATCGGTTACAGAAGCTACGCCAAAGTGGTTATTCCAGAACCTGAGCCTCAGGAATTCAAGGAAAAATTCCAAGCGCCGAAAATTGATGTAGACATGCTGAATAAACTGGGGATTGAAGATCCCAAGTTTGTTCAGTGGCTGACTGGCCTGGATATTGTGCCCTTACTCAAAGAAGCACTCAAAAGAACACTAAAGAATATTTCAGGGGCTGAACAGCTCAATTATTCCATTGACAATAATGGAAATCTGACCGTGAAGGGTGACTATCTTTCTACGGCCAAAAAGAGAGCACTGCAAAAACTGAGTGAACAGGTCAACGGACGTTTTCAGTTTGAAGTACTGGCCGTAGTAGTACAAATCTTGGGTTATGAATACGAGCTACAAGAGCAGGCCAATCGAGGTCAAACTCAATTCAAACTGATCGCAGAAAAGCATGAAGATGCCAAGGTTCACAAGTACATTGAAGTCAGTCAAAATGAAGGTAAGGCGGTTCTACGTTTTGAACATTTTTCCAACATGAAAGAACTGGAAGCTGAAGAAGCAAGATTTATTACGCTGGCTCAAAAACTTCGAATTAATATTCAGGTACAAAATACTAGACGCAAAGGTCAGCCGATTCCAGGAAATGTTGAACATCGACACTTTATCAAACACAAAGAGAGGTCATAATGCCGAAAGTAAATAAAGATCCATTTCCCGACTGGTTCAGATATATCTTGATTCGAATGATGTCTCGGGTGTCATGGCAGTTTATTCTCTATGGAGATATCAATGGACTATTTCCCAATGGTCTAGCTGAACGGGCTGGAGAACCAGACTATGTTTCGCTCAAACCATTTTTGGAAAAGGCTCTGCGTCGAAGAGAAATTGTTATTTTCTACAATATTGCTTCTGGCATGACCTTTCTCAGACCTGACATGGAAACGAAGTTCAAGAAAATCGTTGGCATGGAAACGGCAAGCACTGATGATGATGATCCGATCAAGGCAGCTCGGGCTGGACTACAGGCTCAGCAGGGACTGCCAAAGGATCCAGACACTTGTCTTGGATTACTGGAAAAGGTTTTGCAGACAACCAGCAAGGTCGCGGTGGTGATTAATTCGGTTCACTTTATCGCCCCAGCTGATGGTGGTGCTGGTGGCATGCCGGTCACTGAGCGGGTGAATGTTGAACGACTCAAGAACTGGTCTCATGACCTAGAAATTAGAAATCGCGGCAACGTGATCATTCTACTGACCGATCAATTGTCAAAGGTACACAACGAGCTCAAGGAAACCGGTAATGGTGTTTGTTCGGTAGAACTAACCAGACCAACCGCTGATGAAAGACTCGCTTTTCTCCAGACAATTACGACTGGAAGTGCTCGATTCACCAAGTACAGTCGTCTGCGTTTCGAGTATGAAACTGCCTACAGAAGTGCGAAAAGAGGTTCTCCTGAGAGACAGGCACTCAAAGATCAACTCAAGAAAGTTTATAGTAAGCTGGAAGAATATCCTGACAAATTTGCTGTCGAGAATGATTTCAACTACAACGAATTTGTGGTTGCGACCCAGGGTTTGAGTTTGCAGCAGATTCTCGACATCTTTATTCAGCAGAGATCTCAAAAACGGCCTTTGTCACTGACTGAAGTCAAAAAAAAGAAACAAGAGATCCTGACTGATGAATATGGTGATATTATGGAAGTGATCAACCCTGACTTTGGCCTTGATGGGATCGGTGGACTGGAACATATCAAGAAATATTTTCAGTTGGTCTTGGATGGGATTGAAGCAGGTGACAAGTTGATGGTGCCAATGGGTGTGACTCTGATGGGTCCCCCCGGCACTGGCAAGACAGCTATTGTCGAGGCTCTGGCCTATGATGCAGGTTTCAACTTTGTCAAAACCAAGAATATTCGATCCATGTGGGTTGGCCAGTCTGAAAGTCGAATGGAAAAATTGCTAACCGGTCTTCGAGCGTTGGCTCCAGTAGTCGTCATGAATGATGAAGCAGATCTAGCGGAAGCTGGTCGTAACTCTCAAAAAGGCGACTCTGGTGTTTCCGAACGCTTGATGAAGATGTGGATGGAATTCCTCTCAGACCCAAAGATTCGTGGTCGAGTGATCGTGATCAACTGCACGAATCGGCCAGACCGGATCGATGCAGCATTGAAGCGCAGCGGTCGAAGTGATGATAGAATCCTGCTGCCCATGCCTTCTTTTGAAGAGCGTAAAGCAATCTTTGCCGTCATGTTCCGCAAGTATAAGCTGCCGACAAATCTTACTGATTTTACCAAGTACGCAAATATGGCCGACAATCTCTCCGGTGCAGACATTGAAAGAATTTGCCTCGCGGCTTATAAGCTGGCGAAACAAAGTAAACTCAAGAGTGTCGATGATGCGTCGCTGGTAGATGCGATTGAGGACTTCATTCCTAGTGCCAGTCAAAAAGATATTGATCAGATGACGTTGTTTGGTCTGTTGGAATCCAGTTCGAGAAAACTGATTCCAGCCAACGCTGATGAAATTCTGGCCAAGATCATTGCGAATGATCTGGTTGACAACCTCGACACACTTTTGGCTCAACTGTATGCCAGAAAGATTCTTCCCAAACCAAAGACTGTCCAGAAAACTACTCCTACAGCTGACACTCAGCTGATGAATTGATTCTCTAGATCACAAACAAGAAAGGAGAGAAAATGGCTAAAGATAGCTATGACCGGGATGTTACTCCAAGGTCATACCGAACGTCATCTGGAACCAGTCGTGTTGCTCAGAAAGAATTGACTCGGAAAAATGTAAAACCCGAACTTCTACCAAGAGACCGGCGACTGGTTTGCGAGGCAGAAGCTCCTGTCGCTGTTAGACAAGACGATACTGGTTCGCTTGGTAATGGTGTTTTGATGTTTTTTGATAAGGCACCCCTGGTATCTGGTCAAACTATGCGCTATTTGCCCGGTAAGGTTCAGATTTCATATGGTGTGGTCGGTGATATTAACAGCGACGATGGACCGCTTCAATTCAATGAATTTGTGGATCCAAAAAATCTTGACCCAAGTTTGAAAGCCTGCTGGCTGGAGAAAGGCGGTGGCGCTGGTTATCGTGAGTCATATGAAATGGCCATGTACTTTGATGCCTATATGCTTGAATTGCCAAATGCAAAGTTCCCGCTCCATATCATCGTTGGTGATGAAGCGTTTTACGTTGATTTACTCACAGCTGATCTCAAGGAACATTTTGGCGGTTCACCGCAAAGAACTAACGTGGAAGCTGTTTTTGCTCGCCTAGAAGAAAAGTTCATGGGAAATGTTTTTCATATTCATCTCCCATACGGCCGGGGCCGCGAGAATAACATTATTCTAAATGAATGGACTAACCTATATGGAAAAAATCGCGTACTTTGCCTAGATAACTATTTGGCGGTTACTGATACGATGCTTGGAATCCTAGCCATTATGAGTGGTGAGCGAACGTTGGATGAATATTGTCGAGATATGGCGATGAAGGCTCCTGGAGATCCGATCCTCGATCGAGATCAATCCCCAAGTCGAATTGCAGAAGTTCGCAAGGCGCTCAGTGTTCTCACGCCACCGGATGGTCGAATCTTTAACTTTGATAACAGCCCGTCCACTTCTGATAAATCGGTTAATCAAAGCCCTCAGACCATGTCTGGCCGGCCACAAGTGAGACCAAACACCACTGGCCCTTCAACTGCAGATGAATTTGTTCTTTAACTAGATAAAAGAAATTTGGCAGCTTGGCTCCGCTGAGCTAAGCTGCTTTTTTTGTCTTATCTATTAGTTGACAATTGATTTATTACTACTAATAACGAATTAACTATGAATCTACCAATTATATTTTTAGACTAAAATTAAACAAGACTTTGTACATTAAAACTAAACAACAAAACCATGAAGGACATAAAATGACCTCATAACAAAAGGAGGCTAAGATGAATAAAACCTCTTTTATTGGCACCTACCCCCCGCTAGTTGATCATAGAGGTTTACTCGTGAGGGATGAATCAATTGATGAGCTTCGATACAATACAATCATGCCGATTGGTGAGACACCAGAAGAATTGCTAATCCGTCTTTGTACTGAAGCCAAGGGCAAGAAAATTTGGCTAGATCTCAAGTGTCGACAACTGAGAGTAACTGAATTTGCCTATCAACCGTTTGAGTTTGTGACTTTGAATCATCCGATTCAAATTGATACTCCATTCATATTGCATGCCAAGTTTGGTCAAGTTGGCGTCCATCAAGTCGTTGATGGACGGAAACTGATTTTGTCAGCTAGACCAGTAGAATTGTTTGGTGCTGGACAACCTGTCAACATTCTGGATAAAAGTTTGAAAATCAAAGGGTTTCTAACTGACCAAGATCGGGTTTTCATTGCGGTCGCCAAGACAATTGGAATCCATTCTTACATGTTGTCTTTTGTGGAACAAGAACAAGATATTGTTGATATTCTGACGCTTGATCCTGACGCCGAAATTATTGCGAAGATTGAAAGTCGTCGAGGTTTGCAATTTGTGGATGAATATTATTACAAGTACGTTGGTCGGGTTAGACTGATGGCTGCTTGTGATGATTTATATGTCAACATGCGTCCTGACAACCTGGATATTCTGACAGCATTGAAACAAATTATCGCCGCTGACCCAACAGCCATAGCTGCTTCACGAATTTTGACTTCGCTTGAAACATCAGATCAATTGGCGATGCAAGATATTATGCACCTGGAATTGCTCAAGCAAATGGGATTTGTTAATTTCATGCTGAGTGATCGGCTTTGCTTTAATCAAGAATCATGCCTTGAAGCTCTGATGTGGCTCCGTCGCATCAAGGAGATTTGGAATGAATAAAGCATATGTAATTTGTGATCTTGCCTATGGAGATACAGGAAAAGGAACCCTGACTGATTTTTTATGTCGTTACCATAACGCTGATTTAGTTGTTCGCTATAATGGCGGACCACAAGCCGGTCATAATGTAGTCTTACCAGATGGTAAGCATCACTGCTTTGCTCAATTTGGATCGGGGACATTGGCTGGAGTCAAGCTATTTATATCTAAAAAAATGCTAATTGATCTTAATTCAATGCAAGCAGAGGCTGAGTTTCTAGAACGATTGGGACTTGAAAACCCATATCAATTTCTTCTTTTTGATCCAATGGTTCAAGTGATTACACCTTGGCACAAGATGCTGGGACAAATCAAAGAAATGATTAGGGATGAACAGCGCCACGGATCGTGCGGTCAGGGTGTAGGCGAGGCTGTCAGATACCAACGTAAGGGATTCCCCCTGTATCTTTATCAGCTTTTGAACAAACACGACCTTCGCCATAAATTAAAACTGCTAATGATGGAAACGATTGCTGAGGTCAACTATTTGATGTCTAGCCACTATTCACCGGAAGTCAAGGAAAGATACAACTGGTTTACCTCGGAGTATTCTCTGGCCGGTCTAGTAAAAACATATTATGAGTTTGCACAGAGGCTCAAATCGCAAATGGTGACATTCCCTGATATAAATGATGCAAAAGTTGTTATTTTTGAAGGAGCTCAGGGTATTTTACTCGATCCAATCAAAGGATTTGCACCACACATTACAAAAACCCGATCTACATTTCATAATGTAAATGCTGTTACTGGTGATAATGTTAAATCAATGCCGAATGTATATGAAGTAGTTGGCGTGACAAGAGCTTATAGTCATCGACACGGAGCCGGACCGTTTGTAACTGAAACGCCTGAACTTCAAGATCATTTTCAAGAACAACACAACCAAACCTGCCAATGGCAAGGGACATTCCGCTTTGGCTGGTTTGATCTATTGGCCACAAGATATGCCATTGATGTCAATGACGGCGTTGACTGGCTGGCTCTAAACTGCCTTGATCAGTTGACCGGATTTAGAAAAATCAAAATCTGTACTTCTTATGAATATTTTGGTGACCGCCAAAGACTGGAGGGGCTTTTTCACTGGCGAGGATTGGAGCCAAACAAGGCGGAGATTTTTGCCTTCAGGGTACCGGGCGACACTTGCCTCACAAATCTAGAAGAAAAAGAAGTCACTAAAATTTTGTTCAACTGCAAACCACTGAGTTTTATTGAATTTGATGGTTGGACTGATGATCTGTCCACAGCCAAGTCATGGGATGATTTACCGAATCAAGCCAAAAACTTCATTACCTTTCTTCAGTCACCGATTGGATTGGGTGTACCAATCAAACTGATTTCTGTCGGCCCGACTCATAAACACAAGTTCTTTATTGAAAATTAATACACGAAATAGCGTGTATTTTTTTATTATTGTTAACATTGCAGCAAAGGGGTTTACACTTTGGGAGGCTAAAATATAATAAATAAACCATTATTTATATATTTTAGGCA